>NZ_CAWUDM010000024.1:0-70973 GCF_963920855.1 Nostoc sp. CCY0012
GGTTAAGCGGTTATCGAAGACTTAGGGAATAGGGACAAGGGGACAAGGGGACAAGAACAAAAGTAAAATTACGTGAGTTCGATAGATTCCTATTCACCACTGTCGCGTCTACATCTCCCTCATTCCCCCTCGTCTCCACTGCTTACTTCTTCAAGTAACATGGGCATGACTAGTACTTTGTCAACACGGTTACCATCCATATCCATGACCTCAATCCGCATACCGTGCCATTCAAAATAATCGGCGGATACAGGTATGCGACCAAGATTGGTGATGACGAAGCCGCCTAGTGTTTGATAGCTGCCTCTATCTTCAATTTCCCATTCTTCGAGATGAAAAAGTTCATAAAATTCATCGATAGATAGCATCCCATCCAACAACCAGGAACCGTCTTCCCGTTGGATAATTTGTGGTTCTTCTTCTTCTGGGCCTTCCGGAACATCACCGACGATTTCGCTCATGATGTCGTTGAGGGTGACTATTCCTTGAATGACACCATATTCATCTACTACCAAGGCCATGTGGGTGACGGTTTGTTTGAATAACTCCAAAACTTTCAAACCACGGGTACTTTCTGGCACAAATACAGGTTGCCGCAATCCTACTATTAAGTCCAAGGGTTGATTGCGTAAACTCCGGGCTAATAAGTCGGTGACGGGGATTACACCTAGTACATTGTCGAGTCCTCCCTGACAGATGGGATACCGAGAATAACCATTTTCAACCATCTTTTGGCGGTTTTCTTCGGGAGAGTCTTCTAAGTCTAACCAAACAATATCAGGACGGGGTGTCATCAAGGAACTGACATGGCGATCGCCTAAACGAAAAACTCGCTCTACCATATCTTGTTCCGCTTCCTCAAAGGTTCCCGCCTCTGTGCCTTGCTCGATTAAGATTTTAATTTCCTCTTCGGTGACTTGTGGTTCCAGCGATGGTGTAATGCCCAATACTCGCAGTATCATATCTGTAGAAGCACTGAGGAGATACACTGCGGGTGAAGCAAAGGCAGATACAGCTTTCATGGGAATAGCCACAAACGCCGCAATTTTTTCTGGGTTATTTAATGCCAACCGTTTTGGTACTAGTTCACCAATAATCAGTGACAAATAGGTGATGATGACAACTACTATCCCGAAAGCAATTGGTTCACTATAAGGTACAAATAAGGGGATGAACCGTATATATACTGCTAGCCGAGTGGCAATTGTTGCTCCTCCAACCGCACCAGTGAGGATACCGATGAGGGTAATTCCTATTTGAATTGTCGATAAGAAATGATTTGGCGACTCAGCCAATTTCAATGCTGCCCGTGCTTTGGCATCCCCTTGATTAGCCAGCTGTTGTAGTCTGACTTTACGTGCCGAAACAATTGCCATCTCAGACATAGAAAACACGCCATTGGCAATAATTAGCACTAAAAGGATGAAAATTTCAAAAGTAATGGAGGACATGTTGTAGAATTGCCGCTTATCAGAGCGAACGTGGCTCACCTTTTAGTATCTAGTACATTCGCAGCCAGAGGCTAGGGGATAGAGACTAGAGGCTAGTATTTTTTTATTCAGCCGAACTATCAAGCATTTTTCAAGTCACCAAATCATGAAAAAATCTCTTCTCTAGTCCCTAGTAGTTAAATATTATTCTTCCATAGAAATAATGAGAGGGCTGTTAACACTTTTAAAATAGTGAACATACACTGACTCTAGATTTTCTTATCTTTAACGACTTCCTCCTGTAGTAAAACTTATGGCATTTTCTTCTATTGTGCGTGCATTGGCGCGATCGCCACTCAGCACTGAATTACTTTCCAAGTTAAATCGCCAACAAGAATTGCGTTTAAATGGCATTTCCCGATTACCCAAGGGTCTAGTAACTTCGGCATTGGCGCAAAATTCAGGTAGGAATTTGTTGGTAGTTTGTGCCACCCTGGAGGAAGCAGGACGCGCTTATGCTCAGTTGGAGGTGATGGGATGGAAAATAGTACATTTTTACCCCACCTCCGAAGCTTCTCCTTATGAACCTTTTGACCCCGAAACTGAAATGACTTGGGGACAGATGCAGGTTTTGGCGGATTTAGTACAGGTAAGAGAACAGGAAGCAGGGGAGAAGGAAACAAATACTCCCCGCATCACCCCCAACCGCATAGCAGTTGTCGCCACGGCTGGGGCCTTACAACCCCATTTACCACCGCCAGCAGCTTTTACCCCCTTTTGTTTGACTGTGAAGCGGGGAATGGAATTTGATTTAGATACTTTCGGCGAAAAAATTACCACTTTGGGATATGAACGAGTCCCACTGGTGGAAACAGAAGGACAATGGAGTCGGCGCGGTGATATTGTCGATGTCTTTCCTGTTTCTTCGGAAATGCCAGTCAGACTGGAGTGGTTTGGCGACGAAATTGAAAAAATTCGTGAATTTGATGCCGCAACTCAACGTTCTGCTCTTGACAAAATTGACCAGCTAATATTAACTCCCACTAGCTTTGCGCCTATTGTTTTGCAAGAAATTACAAATAATGGCGGATTACAACACCTTACTGCTGATTCAAACTCCGACTCAGAACTTAGCACCGATAACTCAGCACTATTAGAAGGTAGTCGTCGTTTTTTGGGGTTAGCCTTTGAGCAACCAGCCTCACTTTTAGATTACTTGCCAAAAAACATCTTAATTGCTGTTGATGAACCAGAACAGTGTCATGCTCATAGCGATCGCTGGGTGGAAAATGCCGAGGAACAATGGGGAGTAGGGAATAGGGAGTGGGGAGTAGGGAATGTGACTCTACCAAAAATTCATCGGTCGTTTGATGAGTGTCTGGCGGATGTGAAGAAATTTCCCACCGTATATTTATCGGAACTGGCGGAGGAAAACAGCGGCATAAATCTGGCTAGTCGGTCGTTACCTGTGACACCACATCAATTTGGTAAACTAGCAGAAACACTGAGACAAGAGCGCGATCGCAACTTTTCCATTTGGCTGATTTCTGCCCAACCTTCCCGTTCTGTGTCTCTACTGCAAGAACACGATTGTCCGGCTCAGTTTATCCCCAATCCCCGCGACTACCAAGCAATTGATAAGTTACAAATTAACCATATACCTGTAGCTTTGAAATATTCCGGGTTGGCGGAATTAGAAGGTTTTATTCTGCCTACATATCGGTTGGTAATTGTCACTGATCGGGAATTTTATGGACAGCATTCCCTAGCCACACCAGGTTATATCCGCAAGCGTCGCCAAGCGAGTTCTAAGCAAGTAGACCCCAACAAGCTACGTCAAGGTGATTTTGTAGTTCACAAAAGTCATGGAATTGGTAAATTTGTCAAGCTAGAAAGCTTAACGATTAATCACGAAATCCGTGATTACATAGTGGTGCAGTATGCTGACGGTATCTTGAGAGTGGCCGCAGATCAAGTTGGTTCTTTATCTCGGTTTCGCCGCACAGGTGATAAAGCCCCAGAACTGCACAAGATGACTGGTAAGGCTTGGGAAAATACCAAGAACCGCGTTCGCAAAGCCATCAAAAAGTTAGCGGTGGATTTGCTGAAACTGTATGCAGCTAGGTCAAAACAAGAAGGTTATACCTATCCCCAAGATATGCCTTGGCAAGAGGAAATGGAAGATTCGTTTCCCTACCAAGCAACCACAGATCAGCTAAAAGCTGTGCAAGATGTCAAACGCGACATGGAAAGCGATCGCCCGATGGATCGGTTAGTATGTGGTGATGTGGGTTTTGGAAAAACAGAAGTAGCAATTCGCGCCATTTTTAAAGCTGTCACCGCCGGAAAACAAGTTGCACTGCTAGCACCTACAACCATTCTCACCCAGCAACACTACCACACCCTCAAAGAACGCTTTGCCCCTTACCCGGTGAATGTCGGTTTATTAAATCGGTTCCGCAGCGCTGAAGAACGCCGCAATATTCAAAAGCGACTGGCTACAGGTGAATTAGATATAGTCGTCGGTACACATCAACTTTTAGGTAAAGGTGTAACCTTCCAAGATTTAGGATTGTTGGTGGTGGATGAAGAACAGCGATTTGGGGTCAACCAAAAAGAGAAAATTAAAAGTCTGAAAACTCAAGTTGATGTGCTGACACTTTCGGCTACTCCCATTCCCCGTACCTTATATATGTCTTTATCGGGGATTCGGGAAATGAGTTTGATTACCACACCACCCCCAACTAGAAGACCGATTAAAACGCATTTAGCACCCCTAAACCCGGAAATTGTCCGCAGTGCTATTCGTCAAGAATTAGACCGGGGGGGACAAGTATTTTATGTAGTTCCACGAGTGGAAGGCATTGAAGAACTGACAGCTAATTTACGAGAAATGATACCGGGGGGGAGATTTGCGATCGCCCACGGTCAAATGGATGAAAGCGAGTTAGAATCTACCATGCTGACTTTCAGTAATGGTGATGCGGATATTCTTGTCTGTACCACAATTATTGAATCTGGTTTGGATATTCCCCGCGTCAACACCATCTTAATTGAAGACGCTCACCGTTTTGGTTTATCGCAACTATACCAATTAAGGGGACGGGTGGGACGTGCAGGTATACAAGCCCACGCTTGGTTATTTTACCCCAAACAACGGGCGTTATCAGATGCTGCACGGCAACGGTTAAGGGCGATTCAGGAATTTACTCAACTTGGTTCCGGCTATCAACTAGCCATGCGCGACATGGAAATTCGGGGTGTGGGTAACTTGTTAGGTGCAGAACAATCCGGTCAAATGGAAGCCATCGGCTTTGATTTGTACATGGAAATGTTAGAAGAAGCAATTCGAGAAATTCGCGGTCAAGAAATACCCAAAGTTGATGATACCCAAATTGACCTCAACCTCACAGCATTCATTCCCGCAGATTACATTCCCGATGTCGATCAAAAGATGAGTGCTTACCGTGCAGTAGCGGCGGCCAAGTCTCCAGAAGAACTAAAAATGATTGCAGCCGAGTGGGGCGATCGCTATGGTACTTTACCTGTGCCAGCGAATCAACTTTTACGAGTTATGGAACTCAAACAACTGGCGAAAAAATTAGGATTTAGTCGTATTAAGCCAGAGAATAAGCAGCACATTGTCTTAGAAACGCCAATGGAAGAACCCGCTTGGAATCTATTAGCAGCGAATTTACCGGAACATTTGAAGACGCGCTTTGTTTACTCTCCTGGTAAGGTGACAGTCCGCGGTTTAGCAGTTTTAAAAGCTGACCAACAATTGCAAAGTTTGCTAGATGCGATGAACAAAATGCAAGGTGCTGTTGCAGAGGCGGTTGTTGTGTGAATAGTCCATAATTTAGGAATAACTAAATCAATTTTTCACTCTACTCACAAATTCGGAGGATGAATAGTTATGGCTGCAATTACTATCAATATTCCAGATAGCCAATTAGAAAAGCTAGAAGAACTAGCGAGATTACATAACATTTCTCTGGAAGCTTTACTGAGTGCTAATATCGAGAAATGGTTAAGTGAGCAAAAAAGCGACTTCACTGATGCAGCTAATTATGTATTGAAAAAAAATGCTGAACTATACCGACGTTTGGCATGATGCGTTATTTGTCATTAGCCGAGGTATTGGATTTACATCATCAACTTATTGAGCAGTCAGGAGGGTCAATAGGTATCCGTGATTTAGGTAATTTGGAATCTGCACTTGCTCAACCCGGCATGACATTTGGCGGTGAAGATTTGTATCCAACCGTCATTGATAAAGCTGTTGCTTTAGGTTTTTCAATTATCATGAATCATCCGTTTATTGATGGTAATAAGCGCACAGGTCACGCTGCAATGGAAATTTTTCTGATACTGAATGGTATGGAAATTAGTGCTTCTGTTGATGAGCAAGAGCAAGTTATTTTGGCAGTAGCATCAGGTGATTTAGGGCGCGAGGATTTTGGTGAATGGTTGCGGCAGCATACTAAAAGCTAAAATTATAGGTAAAGATGGTACCGAAAATTTATGCATTCCTCAGTTATTTAACATAATATTCATCACGAATAAATAGCCTCATTTGTAATAAAAACAATGCTGAACTCTACCAAAGTTTGGTTTTTTATTATTTAAAAAACAATAACATCTCAATATGCAAATAGAAAAACGATTAAAAAATCACTACAAACGCTGGAATATTGAATTTTCCTATGAGGAAGAATTTTTTAAGTTCAAAAATAGACTAGTTCGTATTCTCGATAAATTAATAGGAAATTATCTTGTTTTAAATTCAGATGTTGATAAATATTTTATTGAACTATTTGAATTTCATGAAGCCGATGAACCCTATGTAAAAAAATCGAAGGTAATTTCCCAAATTTTTTCACCTAGAGGTAAGGAGCAATTGCTTCAGATTTTTCATGATAATAATAAAACTGATAAGGGATTTGGCGATACCAATGTATATATATGCATAAATGATTGCAGGACTACAAAAGAACTAGCTACAGTCTTACAATTTTTGTTCTGGACGCTAGAAGAAAAAGATAATGAAACGCAAGATTTTCTTTCAGAGATAGTGAAACAAATCAGAAGAATTTCTGTGTTGACACCCAGTGCTGGGTTTCAAATTCACAAAAAAGGTAAGCAAGTAATTATTTACCCTCACGGTGATCAGTTTTTGGATATCGGTATTATCGATTGTGTACTTTATGGACTAGAAGATTATCCACAAGTCGCTCAACACTTTGATAAAGCACTCAAGATTTATCAAAGTGGTGAAATAAGCTTATACAGAAATTTGCTTGATAATTTACGCTTTGCGCTTGAGCAACTTTTGAAACAGATTTTGCACAACAACGAATCGTTAGAACACCAGCACAAACCGTTTAAGATATGGTTTGAATCCCAAAGATTACATCCTCAAGTGTTGAGCTTGTATAAACAACTTTTATTTACTCACTATTGTGATTACCAAAATAAAGCTGTGAAGCACGATGAAAAGTATTCTGTAGATGAAGTGGAGTTTATGATTTATCTCACTGGCAACTTTATCCGTCTCATACTCCAGTTGGCAAGGCAAGTAAACAATGATATATAGTGAATGCGTTGATTGTGATCTGTGAACAAGCGATCGCCTGGAAAATACACCCTCAGCTTTTATAATAATTTAGTGCGATCGCCTTTTCCTGATTAGGAGATTCTGTCTATTTTTCCTACTGCTTAAGAACTTGTGCTAACAATTCTGGTGCAATCCGAAATCCAGCTTGAGTAATTAGGTTATCAATCACAGGTTGCAATGATTCGAGTTCACCAGCTTGTTTAGCACGTAGCAGAACGCCCAGAATACCTATTACCTTTAAACCCAGAGATTTAGCTACTTTCCTCCCCTCACGCTCATCTAGTAGTATCCAATCTGCCTTGAGTTCAATTGCAAGAGCGATCGCTTCAGCTTCTCCTTTGTCTAAAGTTTGCTTCAAAAGTTGAGTTAATGGCTGATCACTCATCTCACGAACCCGAATCCATCCAGCCGAAATTGCTTCACTAATTGCTTGAGATCCGGGTCGCTCTTCACCAATTTTCAACTCATGGAGTACAGCACTTGGAATCAGAATTTCACCAAACTGCTGATGCAAAAGAATCAGCTGATCAACAATAGCTAAATTTAAAATTGGTGACGTGTTACTAACTACTGGAGTTTAGACTAGGCAGCAAGAAAAGACTCAGCAACGCTGAGTTGAAAAGAAACAGAGTTCAGATATGAAAATCTATAGTACTAAGCAGATTTTGATTGCTCTTTGCGGGGCTTCGTTGTAGTTTTTTTAACTATGGGATAGCGAATTCTACGTTTACGTGGTTGATCAGCCTTCCAGCCTGGAGACTTTCCGCGAGGTTTGGGTGGTTGGGCTGGAGTACCAATCGCCGCAAAAACTCCTCCCATAGCTTGGGCGACTCTTCCAGGGGTCAATTTATCCAGGGACTTTTGCCAAGGGAGAGGGTTATCCGCAACGATATCACGGGCTAACCACAATTCCCAAGTCATTAGAGGCATCAGGTCACAGTTCAAAAGTTGCGTCATGCGCTCTACCTAGATATCTGTACGCTGCTTGACGAAATTCTTCTAATAAGGCACGTTTCATATTGGCAGATGAGAGTTGGTCGTTCTTCTCTCAGGTTCTGCTAATAGGGGGTCTGTGTTCAAGCACACCCTCTATTTTTCTGGGTTTGTTGCCCGTTTAGTCTAAACTCCAAACTTTCGGCGGATATACTTTTTTAGATGAACCATATAGTAGGGTTTTTGGAGTACCAGAATTATGTTTCTTCCAAAAGTGGATGCTCCCAGAAATAAAATTTTATAATTCCTCACGACAAGCTTATACTTCCAATTCTGATTTACGGCAAACTTATGGTTCCAAAAATAGAAAAAAGTGATAATTTATTTGACGCAATATCAAGCTTGACAACCTCTTCTGCGGCAAGGTTATGCTTCTAGTATCGACAAAGTTATGGGTAAAGTCACACCAAGGATAGCTGGATTTTAAATATGCAAACTTCTAGCCTTTTTTGACATAAATATGCCTCAATATTAGTATCAGACTAGTACAGCATGGTGTAAATAGGCATACCATTTTAATCGTCAAACAGTCTGCTTAATAAGCTTTTTGACTTTTGATTTTTTACTTTCGTGCAGCGGTATTATTATTCTAATTTCAAGTACTAAAGTGGCTAACAAACCAGCAGGGGAGATATAACTGGGGACTTTCAAATATTAGTAACTTATTTTAAAAAAATGCTGAAATTATCTTTATCTCATCATAGGATCAAGCATTTTGTGGAGTTCTCTTGGTGCAATTCCTGGAGTATAAATATTAACTATTGAAACTTGGTTGGTGCGTCTTATCTAGATATTTCCACACCAACCCTAAATAATGTTATTGATGACCATAATAAAACCAAGCGATCGCAGTGATATTCTGGAGTTGTTCTTGACTTTTGCGCTTATTGCCATTTAGGTAAACTCCAGATATCTGTGACCATCACATTAGGCGTTGTGAGAAATATGATGGCTGTTAATGTGGCGTCTTTGAAATAGAACTGCAATCAAATTAGTTACCAAACAGGTGATTGCTAAAGACAACAAAATATAAGTGGGGGCCATTACCACACCAATGATAAACCAAGTATATACATGCAATATCATCACAGAAGCAAAAGTGCTTGCTATTCCCGCCGCTTGCCAGACTTGATGTGTCGGACGATGTAATATTGTCAAAATGATTGTAAGTGATGAGGCAATCAAATTTGCTGGGATGAGAAAGGCACAAATACTTGTGCAATTGGCACGAGAAAATTCAGCTAAGGCGTTGAAATCAAGCATCAATTTGTTGGGGTAATGTCAACATCTTAAAAATAAGTAAAGTAAACATATTTTTAGATATTTGACATAATATTAGCATATGCCTAAAGTAATTACTCCGTTAATGTAACATAAATTAAAGTTTTAAACTGACTTCTCCTACTATCTATAAGTAAGCATAATAAACTTTTAAATTAAGGTGGAGTTTACTCACTAGAGATACATTAAACAGGCAAAAACTGTCTCTATCAAATGAATTAAATCGTTATCTGCTGCTAAAACTATGGCATTTCGGCAATAACTGTAACATCAATAATATCAGCTATCTTTTTTACTTAAAATATCTATCAAAGAATTAAGTTTTATTACAAAAATTTAATTAAAAATGAGAATAATAAATTAAGTATACATAGACTCAAGGGTAGCTTGTTGTCAGCCATCGTTTTATGATAATCCTGAAAAAATTCCTGTGTTGAACAAATGTGCGATCGCAAGTACGCCATCCTCGGAACTGGCGCATTAGGTGGATTTTATGGTGCTAAACTCCAACAAACTGGTTTAGATGTCCACTTTTTGCTGAACAGCGATTATGAACACGTCAGCCAATCTGGTTTACTCGTCGAATCGAAAGATGGTGATTTTACTCTTCCTCTCGTTAACGCCCATAACAATGTAGACAAAATGCCACAATGTGATGTGGTAGTAGTTGCACTAAAAACAACACAAAACCATTTACTGCCCACATTGTTACCACCTGTAGTTAAAGATCAGGGGATAGTGTTGGTATTGCAGAATGGATTGGGTGTGGAAGAGGAAGTTACCCAAATTGTCAGCAACGTTAAAGTTATCGGTGGCTTATGTTTTCTGTGTTCCAATAAAGTGGGGCCAGGACATATTCGCCACTTAGATTATGGAAAAATTACTTTGGGGGAATATAACCCTGAATATGATCCTAGCGGGATTACAGCGAGAATGCAGGAAATTGCTGATGACTTTAACCATGCTGGTATTCCCATTGAATTAGCCACAGACTTATTTTTGGCCCGTTGGCAAAAACTTGTGTGGAACATTCCGTACAATGGGCTATCTGTGATTCTCAACGCGAGAACAGATGAATTAATGGCGGATGCTGACACGCGCACATTAGTTGAACAATTGATGAATGAAGTGGCTACTGGGGCGCAAAGTTCGGGGCGCGTCATTCCTGATAGCTTTATTCAAACCATGCTTAATTACACGTTGAAGATGAAACCTTACCGCACTAGCATGAAAATTGACTATGATGAGCATCGTCCGTTGGAAGTAGAAGCAATTTTCGGCAACCCCTTACGGAAAGCGCAAGCAGTCGGGGTAAATTTACCACAGATTAGCTGTATCTACCATCAATTGAAGTTTTTAGATGCCAGAAACAGAAAAGTATTTTGATCTCAGCGGTAATTATATGGATAGTGATGTACTAGCTTTTTTTGCAAGTGTCGGTTTACTGATTATTTATCTCGTTTTTTCAGCCTTGACTGAAATGGGGACTAAACTTCCGGGAAAAAAATAAGCTTGTAGGCGGAACTAGCGGCAAATTTTCGACATCTCAACCGAATGGAACTTGGAAAAACGCGCACACATCCTTTAGGCTGAGTTAATATACTGAGCTTATGTGGGAAGGTGCCAAATGCGAGATCCACAAAAAAATCACATTAAAATTGATCCGGCTACCCTAGTTTTGATTGTGTCTGTTTTGATACTTTTGCCCCTAGTGCTGACAGGTTTCTTTTTTCAGTGAGTTTTACTTTCTTTAGCACAAATATTGGATTGAGAGAATACAGGGAACGCAGCTTATCAGATAGATGACTGCGTTCTTTCAGGTTTGTACATAAACATTAAAAAAGGGTAAAAGGAATTAGTCTGACTTTGACTCTCAACCTTTACCCTATTTCATATCTTGAATAATTACCTCTTTTCAAAGGTAATAAATAGAAAATTAAACCCTCAAACAAGGATAAATATCTTCAGAACGAGGATTAAGATATGGGCGTTGCAATTCAATTTCATGCATAGAAAAATGCTTTAAAATCGATACCATCCGAGTCTCTGGCGTATCATTATCTTGATGCCAAACTTCAAGTAAAGCATTGGCAATGATTTGACAACGGTTCAGACCAAAACTTTCTTTGTCAGTAAATTTGCTGTTTGGTTCTTCAGCTAGAGCTAACCCTGGGGCTAATAATTTTGTAAACAAGGGGACAGCATCACCAAATAAAGATTGATGTTCTGTATACACTCTGTCTAGTACTGGGTGAACTGTATCATAGTTATGTTTATCAAAATAAAGTACTGCTGAATCACAACGTCCATAATCAGAAGGATTATACAGCGCTTTAAAAGTGAAAGGAATGAGCAGCGCATTAAGTTGAGTAGTCAAACTATCCATGACAGCTATGGCACCATCTGGGGATAAATTGAAATAGATACGCACAATCTCACCATCACCATGAGAACCTGCATTAGCAACTGCCATATAAAATCCATGTTGCACAACATTTTTCGGCATTTTAATGGCAACTACACTGCCGATATTGGTATCTTGATGTTCTGGTTGCAAGTGAATATTGCGTTCAATATGGAGTGTCAACCCAGTTTTATGTACAGCTAACGCACCATCTGTTTCCTCGTTCACCACCAGCCAATCATTGCTCCAATAACCTTCACCTCTATTGCTTTCATGCAAGCGGTCATAAAAAGCTATATCTACACCCAAAAAGCTGTTATTTTCTAGATTTGGATTCAATGCTAAATTTGTTGTCTCTTCATTCAATGTCAGTTCCTCTTTCAAAGAACCGTTGTAATAAATCCCATAAAGAAAACTACGCAATTGCAGACTTAAATATTTATTCTGAAGATCCAAGGGCAATTTTTGAAAGCGGGAAATTGCCTGCTCTGTCAAGTCCAATGTTTTATAATCTGAGTGCTTAATACAATGGTGGGACTCGATTTTAACTTTCTGAATAATGTCTTGTAGTGATGTCTGCAATGGCTCAGGAATACTTGCTATTTGAGTTTGTAGCGAATCTAATAGTTGCATAAGAGCTTGCCTGTGAATATATAAGGAATGGGGAGGTGGGGGAAAAAGATTTCCCGGCGTTGGGATATTGACCAACTTTGCCACCTCAGTATGTTTTAAGCGCGAGATAAGTTTTTGGGAGCGAGGTCTGATGACTCCATACCGAAAATTGTGGGGATAGATGCTTCTGGACGACACAATAAACTCTTGGCGACCTGGAGCATACAAATACCTTGATTACCAAAGCTTTTTTCGTACTGGAGTGTTGCTTGAATAGCTTGAATTAAGGCTAAACCGGAAAATTGTACTACTCGCCGTACAAAATCGGGTCGATGCTCTAAAACTTCAGGAAATTCCGCCAAATAAGCGGTCATTAAGGCTGACATGGACGAACGTAGGGATTGTAGAGGAATTGTCGCTAAACGTAAAGATTCTTCGATTTCCATCCCTCTACCAACAACTACGCTGTAAAGCCATAATTGCAGGTAACTAGCAACTAATGCTCCCAAATCAATAGCTGGATCTCCCCAAGAACAACGTTCCCAGTCAATCAATCTAATGACGCTTTCATCTGGGACATATCCATGAGAAACCACATCTTGCCAATTTAAGGAGATGAGGATATTGTTCAACTTCATGTCATTATGAGTCAAACAGTAGGGAGTATAAGCGCTACCTAATTCTGCGATCGCCTGACCCAAACTGTCGTAACGTTGATAAAGAGCAAAGAATCTTAACCCGTCAGCAGGAACGGTACTAAAAATTTCTGGGGTTAGTCTATCAATGCGATGATTAAGTTTTGCTGCATCGGCACCCGATTCATCCTGGGACTCTTCAAAGAATTCCCGATATTCTGGACGTTGAATACTGACACGATGAATGGATGCTAAATTAGTTCCGACTATGGTTGCAATCTGTGTGGGAAAGATATTTTCATTTGCGTAAAAATCTGATAAATCCCGATAGTTACTGAGATAATTGAAAACAATGATAGAATTTTCAGCATCAAAATGCACTACCTCAGAAATAGAAGAGCGCAGGTAGCTAATTTCGGGTTGCTTTTGCAAAAAACCGTGAATTTGCCATTCTTTGACAAACTCCCCCGCAGTTTTCCCTTCTCTGTTGTGGCGCTCTTGCTTAACTAAAATTTGCCGCCCATCGGGTAAACTGAGTAATAAGTTAAAGTTTTTGGCAGGTTTTAGCTCGATATTGCTCGCTGCACGTTCTTCTTCAGTACACAATCCTAGCGGAATTAGGTAATCAATAACATTTTGATAGCTTAATAAAAATGGCACGGCGTTAAATGCTCCTCAGTAAAGTGAAAACTTGTTGTTGGTCAATCAAGAAACTATAGAACCAGAGAAAGGCTATCCAAGCATTGATTGCACACAACAGCTTATTGGTTATCATGTCAATGGGAATTTACTAATTAAAAAGGGATAAATGGAGAAGGTGGAGAGTAGATATTGGCAGCACCAAATGAACTAGCTAAGGACACAATACTGTAGATAGCAAATGCCGTTAACATAAAATCCAAAAGCCTGTAAGCAAAGTGAATCATTTGATGAAATGCGTAGTGAAATGCATAATCGTCACCACCATATACAGACAGAAAATGCATATCAGTTATTTCAATTAGAAAGCTTTCCGAAACGGGAAAATACAGATCAGAAACTATGATTTCCGCCATTTGCTTGATTTCACGAAATATTGAATAATTAATCAATCTCAGTCTATTATGTTGCGGTAATAGCCTTGACTGACTTACAAATCACTTGTTAATTTACAACGTATATTGTTTCACCTAGCTAACAGAGATTTTGATTAATAAAAAGTAGCCTTTAAATATAGCAATCCTAAATCATTCGTGAATTTTCTTGTTTCTCTGACATCTGCGCTCTCTGTCTTCACTGAAAATAGGATTGCTATAGTTACTTTTTATCTTTAATCTCAAAATAGCTGTCTAGTGCAGTATTAAAAAAGGCTATTACCAGCCAAAGCCACGACTATATTTACTCCTAGGCTGACTGAATGATTTAGCTGTATAACTACCATGACCAATAGCGAATGTACCAACAAATGCTCCCGATAAAGCACTAATTGAAAATATTCCACCGACTATAGTGTCTTGATTCTGAGAAATTGCGTCAACATCACTGAGTTCATTCAAAAAACTTTCAGAATCGTGGAATAATTCAGAACCAGTAACGTATAGTTGAAAAAGATTGATAGTTGCCATGATTTGCTCCTCTAAACTTGTGGAAATTAAACTCAATATTGCTTGATTTGCTTGGCTCTTAGGTATTATTAGTAACTCAAGAAACTCATATTGATTACATAGAGACTTTTTACCGTTAATACCTGAAGAGCCATTTTTTTTAGTAGTTAAACAGAGAGGTTAGTAGATTTAACCTACACTGAATGACTTAGCCAAAACAGTAACGTGACCAATGGCATATACAGTGACAAAAGCTCCAGCTAGCTTAATTAGTGTCTGAGGATCACTAACATCTCCACCGTAGTTACCACCGTAGATGGAATCTACATCGCTGAATTCATTGAGAAAACTTTCAGAATCTTGGAATAATTCAGAACCAGCAGCGTGTAATTCAGAAAGAGTGATATTAGCCATGATGTACTCCTAAAAGACTTGTGAGACTTGTTTTTTACGTGGAAAATCAAGATGGTGACTACTCGGCTCCCAGGAATTATTAGTAATTTCAGAACCTCATGTTAATCACAGAGAGAACTGTTTACAGTTCATCCCTAAAGAGCCGTTTATTTCAGTATTTACCTATTACCATTTACCTTTAGCGGGAGGCTCAATTATTTGGGGTGGCTGAGGCTGACTGAATGACTTAGCTAAGACAGTAACGTGACCAATGGCATATACAGTCACAAAAGCTCCACCTAGCTTAATTAGTGTTTGAGGATCACTAACACCTCCACCGTATTGACCACCAGAAATAGCATCTACATCGCTGAATTCATTGAGAAAACTTTCAGAATCTTGGAATAATTCAGAACCAGCAGCGTGTAATTCAGAAAGAGTGATATTAGCCATGATGTACTCCTAAAAGACTTGTGAGACTTGTTTTTTACGTGGAAAATCAAGATGGTGACTACTCGGCTCTTAGGGATGATTTGGTAATTCCAGAACTTCATGTTAATCACATAAAGAACTGTTTGCCGTTCATCCCTAAAGAGCCATTTATTTCAGTAATTACCTATTGCCTAAACTCATTACTGTGGTGCGCTGAATGACTTAGCTAACACAGTAACGTGACCAATGGCATACACATAGACAAAGGCTCCAGCTAGCTTAGTCAGCATAGTAGGATCACTGACACCGCCATTATTGCCTTGTCCACCAGAAATAGAATCTACATCGCTGAATTCATTCAGAAAACTTTCAGAATCTTGAAACAATTCAGATCCAACAGCATGTAGTTCAGAAAGTGTAATATTAGCCATGATTTTCTCCTAAAAGACTTGTGAGGACTTTGTGCTATGAAATTGAAAATTGCTGAGATTAGCCATATCACAGGGATTATGAGTAATCACAAAAGCTTATGTTGATCACATAAATCAGTTTTTACATTTAATCCCTGGACAATATCAAGCTCAGTAGTTAACCAGAACCATTAATTCAATTTGCACTGAATGATTTAGCCAATTGAGTAACGTGACCAATGGCATATACAGTTACAAATGCCTCAGTTAACTTCATCAGTGTGATAGGATCACTGACAGCACCATTGCCATTGCCATTTCCATTGCCATTACCAATTTGGCCACCAGAGATAGCATCTATATCGCTGAGTTCATTCAGAAAACTTTCGGAATCTTGGAATAATTCAGAACCAGCCGCGTGTAGTTCAGAAAGAGTGATATTCGCCATGATTTACTCCTAATAGACTTGTCTTTTCGCAATTAAGCAAGTCAACATAAATTGTTCAAACCACCTGGAATTTAGAGGTTATTAATAGTAAAAAACCTTGTGTTTGTCACAGAGATTGGTTTTACCTTTAAACCCCTAAGAACCATCAGGCTCAGGAGTTACCCGAAGCCATAAAAGTCATTAATATCCAGAACTGAACGACTTGGCTAGGTAGGTAACGTGACCAATTGCATAAACAGTAACAAATGCTTCAGCCAGCTTTGTCAGGGTTGAAATATCACTGTAACCACCGTGGCTATAACCACCGTAGCTACCACCATTAATGGAATCTACATCGCTGAGTTCATTGAGAAAACTTTCAGAATCTTGAAATAACTCAGAACCAGCAGTGTGTAGTTCAGAAAGAGTGATATTTGCCATATGTTTGCTCCTCAAACATTTGTTGCTTGTAAATTAAATTGGTGAACAATCAAGCTATGTCTTGCTTAACTGTTACTACTATTGTTATTTAGAAAAACTTAGGAAGTCAATGATAAAAACCTGTTCAAAAAGACATATATTGAATAATTCCGTCTTTATGAAGGGGAGACTTTAATTACATAAATAAGTTTATCAAATGACATTAATACATATTTTTATAATTGCAACATACCAAATATATATTTAACGATTAAGGGTCTTAGGCATTATTCTTATATATCTTCTAACCCATGCCCCGTAAAAGTTTAATCCCCTCTGCTTGCTGATATTTAAAAAATCAAATATAAGCCTGATATATCTTAAATTAAACACAAAAAAATGTGCATTTTCAATCTAATTAGATTCAAAATGCACAAGAATTATCAATATAAGATTAAATTAAAAAATCTAAGTTGTTACTGACTTGGTTGCCGGCAGTAGAAATTGTCGCACTCATTTGTGATCTCAAGTTCCAGAGAAGTCCATCTAAATTTTGAGCAAATGTATTTACTAAAGATTCTTCATTCATGTTATTCGTATTTGATACTCTTCTGGCTATTTGACCTCCATGAACAGATTTTATTTCTCTGTCTCTTATTTCATGAATAATAGATTTTTCATCTCTAAGATAGAGGTCAATAATTTTGATGTTTGCCATTTTACAAGCTACCTGACTAATACTAACTACAAGAATACAATGTAAGTCTTGAAAACTTCTCTTACTATTTTGCAGTTTAATTTTTGAAAGTCAATATTTTTCAGATATTTTATAGACAAAAACTAAGCTTTTATGTCTGAAAACGTGATTATTTTCTAGTGTGATCAGCCTGGGATATATGGTTTGATTTCATAAATTTAGAGACGCAATATGTCACATATCACGTCTCTTAGTATCTTTATATATAGCTTCAGTAACTGAGCAAAATTAAATTACTGAAGGGGAAAGGGGGACAAGAATCACAATACTTCCCCCTCTCCCCTATCTTTTAACTCTTGGCCTGCGATCGCCCATCGGGAATTGTGACATCTATGGGCGTTACTTTGGTAGCGAGTTGCGTCAATGGTGGTTTAATTGCGCTTTGATTCCCGACTACTAAAGTTACCAAATTTTCTGGTTTGAGGTATTTTTGTGCTACCCGTTGCACATCAGCTTCTGTGGTAGCGGCTACGGCTTTTTGATAGCGGAACAGAAAATCAGCTGGATAGCCGTAATATTCGTAGCGCATCAACCGTGATAAGGTTTGGCTGGGGTCTTGAAAGTTGAAAACAAAAGAGTTGAGTGTAGATTCCTTAGCAAAGGTCAATTCCTGTTCTGTGACAGATTGAGCTTGGATACGCTTAATTTCGGTCTGCAAAGCCTTAACAAACTGCACAGTAGCATCCGATCGCGTCTGTCCACCAGCAATAAACATGCCTGGATAATCAAAGCGGGGACTCCAGTAGCCGTATGCAGAGTAAGCTAAACCTTGGCGCGATCGCACTTCGTTAAATAAGCGGCCACCAAATCCATTTAACACTCCGTTCATCACATCCAAGGCGGCATAATCAGGATTGTCAAATTTGCCCCCTAGATGTCCCACCAAAACACTACTTTGAGTTAGCTGTGGCTGATCTACATAAAACACACCACCTGTATGAGCGGGTTTCACCTCTGATAGCCTGGGTCTACGAAGATTAAAATTACGCCGCCAGTCACCAAATTTTGCTTGCACAAGCGATCGCATTTCCTGCGAGTCAAAATCCCCTACAATTCCCAAAATCATATTATTGGGATGAAAATATTGCTGGTAGAACTTGATCAAGTCCTCCCGATTAATATTATCCAGGGTGGCATACTCAGTTGTCCGGGCATAAGGGCTATCTGTCCCATAAACCAGTTTCTGAAATTCCCGCGTCGCAATACTATCGGGATTATCATTGCGTCGGGCTATACCACCTTTAGCTTGAGTTTTGACTAAATCTAGCTTTTCTTGAGCAAAAATTGGTTCTCGCAGCACCTCAGCAAACAAGCCAAAAACTGTGTCTAAATCTTCACTCAAAGCTTGAAAACTAGCATTACCTGTGGCTTCACCAACGCTGGTTTCCACAGATGCAGCGCGTTGTTCCAACAAATTATTGAGTTGATCTGCCGAATGCTTTTTTGTACCGCCAGTGCGTAACACCTCACCTGTCAAACTAGCCAATCCCACTTTATCAGCTGGTTCTAAGCGGCTTCCTGTACGCACTAAAGCCGTACCACTCACCAACGGCAAATCATGATCTTCCATCAAGTACACAACTAAGCCGTTTGGCAGTACAAATCGCTCATTTTCTGGTACTTGAATTGCCGGCAGTGGGGGCAACTCTAACTCAGTGTAATGCTGGGCTTCTGCTGTCGCTGCTAACGAAAAGTTAAAAGTTACAAGTAAACAAGTGACAGCCAGCATCACAACATAAAATAGTTGCTTGCTTTTACGAAGTGTCAATTTAAAATTGGGGATTTTCAATGCCATCTGTCCTTTACTCTTCACTTTGTATCCTTCCTTGGCAAATATGCCCTTTGCTGACTTTGCCTTTCATCATTTTTACCCTTGTTTCGATACCAGCTTGCCAATTGTGCGATTCTCAGTAGTAAATGTTGCCTTGGCTACACGCTGAATATCTGCATTTGTTACCGCAGCAATTTGATCTAGTTGTTGAAACAAATTTCGCCAAGAGCCAGTTTTTACTTCATATTCCAATAACTGCTGTGCCATGCCCATATTGGAATTGAGACTACGTAACAAACCTGCCCGTGCTTGGGTTTTAACCCGTTCCAACTCTGTCGCTGCTACAGGTTCAGTTTTCAATTTTTCGATTTCTTGACGCAAAGCTACTCCTACTTCATCTGCTGTATGACCAGGAGCAGTTAAAGCATAAAATAATACCAGATTTGGATATTTATCACCAGGAAACCCACTAAAACCTTGAGCATTTAACGCCAAGCGCTGTTGTTCTACTAAAGATTTATACAACCGTGATGTGCGTCCGTCACTCATTAAACTACTAATGATGTCATAGACGGCATTATCAGGATGAGTAATTGCTGGCCGGTGATAGCCTTCTAAATACCAAGGTTGAGAAGGTAATTCTAAACTAAATTCCCGTGTTTGTTTTTGTGGTGGTTCAGCGAGAATATTGGCTTGGGCTTTTTCTTTGGCTTTGTAGCGGCCAAAATAAATGTTTGCCAGTCTTTTGACTTCATCGGGATTCACATCTCCGACAATGGCAATGGTTAAATTACTAGGGGGATAGTGGGTATCAAAAAAGTCCTGGACGTTTTCTGGTGTCAGGTTACGGATATCTTCTTCATAGCCAATCACTGGACGCTGGTAGGGATGAACTGTGAATGCAGTATCAATAAACTTTTCGATCATTTGCCCAATGGGCGAATTATCTACCCGCATCCGGCGTTCTTCTAAAATTACATCTTTTTCTTTATAAAATTCACGCCGAATTACAGGTTCCAGAAATCGCTCAGATTCCAGGGACATCCACAGTTTGAGTTTGTTAGCCGGAAAGCTATAAAAATAACGGGTAGCCTCAGCAGAAGTTGTGGCATTTAATCCCACACCACCAGCTTGTCTGACAATTTGCCCTAGTTCGTTTTGGGTGACTAGTTCATCTGCTTGAGATTCTACTTGCTTAAACTCACTTTGCAACCGGACAACATCATCTTGTTTATCATTGGCTTTGGCTGCTCTGATTTGGGTATCCAATTTCTCTAATCGGTCTAGTAAGACTTTTTCTGCCTCGTAGTCTTTTGTTCCGATGCGTGTTGTGCCTTTAAAAGCCAAATGCTCTAGAAAATGTGCGACACCAGTTTGTCCATCTGGCTCATCTACACCACCTACATCGGCATAGGTGACAAAAGACACTGTGGGAGCTTGGTGGCGTTCCAAAACAATAAACTTCATGCCATTGTCAAGGCGAAACTCCGTTGACTGCTTGATTACCCGATCTAAATATGGTTGAATCGAACTTTCAGTTTTTTGAGGTCGGGGGGTTCTTTGCAGAGGAGGTGCAGTATGAGTCTGAGTCTGAGTCTGAGCCAGCGCGACCTTTGGCCCTACTCCCCACGATAAAATTACTAGCACCATGAATATGCTGAAAAGCCGACGTAACCTGATAAATACTTGAGCAAAACCAGGCGAAATTTTTTGCGGAAAGTTGGCTGACTTTCTCCAAAACCCCAAATTTCTAATTGAACGGTTGGAATGATGCATAAGCGACGATAAAACTAAAGTTCCACTACCTGAGAAATATGCTAACTAGCAAATAGGGCGTTAATCTTGTATTAAGCTTTCTGTGTTTTTTGTACCTGACGTTAGACAATCATGTTACAAGTCGTGTTCTAAGGATCACACATCTAGTTATTATGCGAGTTTTTAATTCCCCCCCGCCCTCAGAGACACAAACACGCGCCCGCATTTTACAGGCTGCACAGCGTTTGTTTGCCTCGAAAGGATTTGATGGCACTACCACCCGTGACTTAGCCCAAGCAGCTGGAGTTGCTGAGGGTACTTTATTTCGTCATTTTCCCAATAAAAAATCAATTTTGGTTGAAGTCGCTACTAGTGGCTGGGTGGATATCTTAACAGATTTGCTGACAGAATTGAGTGAAATGGGCAGTTATAAGGCTGTTGCTCAGGTAATGCGCCGCCGGATGTGGAATCTGCACAAAAACGTTGATTTGATGCGCGTGTGCTTTATGGAAGTGCAGTTTCATCCTGACTTACGCGATCGCATTCAAATCGAAGTAATTAATAAAATGACCGATGTAGCCGAAGCTTTCTTTCAAACGGCCATGGATAAAGGCATTTATCGCCAAACCGATGCCAAACTGGTGGCTAAAGTTTTCTTAGGAATGTTTGCGATCGCCGGTTTCTCTGACAATACCTTGATGTCACCAGACGCTTCACCTCAAGAAATGCAGCAGATGGCAGAAGGATTAGCTGATATCTTCCTCAATGGTGTGTTAGTCAAAGAATGAAAAATTAAATTAATTTTTTAAACCTCGTCCATCATAAAAAGTGGAGTTTTTGTCATTGCGACGCCAGGAAGCAATCTCATAATCTTGACTACAAACTGAAGTTTTCAAAGTAGACAAGGTTTAATTGAGCTTTTGTGCTTGTTGACTCCATTGTTGCACTAACTCAATAGCTGGACACAAATCTCGGCGTTGCATTGTTGCTACTTGCAAGCGCATAATTTGTTGATGCAATCTATGGGTGGGAGTTTGAGCTAATTGTGCTACAGAACCAATTCCTGCATGGAGCAATAAACCACAATATTGCATGCCCACGCTAGGAATCCGGGCTAAATCGGCTAAAGCAATCCATTTATTTACATACTGAAGATTGACTTGTAATTTATTTGCTAAGTTCATCCTCGCTTCAGCAGTCTTGGCTTGTTTAATTAGCTCTTTGGTAGTTTTTATCCCACATTTTTGGAATTGGGATTTTTCTTCTTGGCTTAATCCTGGTAATTGCTCAATGGGCCAGTCACAAGATGTGAGTGGACTTCTACTATTTGTGTGTTTAGCAGGCATTTGTGTCACGACCTATTTTATTTAATTGAGAGACAAACTTCTAAAAGAAGTTATAACTTTCCCTTGCCAAAATCCATCAATTTCAGTTCTTCCTTCTTTCAATGTAATCATTTTTTTCCTGAATAATTGATTTTCATAAGTGAACCTAACCTGATATTCACCAGACTGAATATACCAAAAAATCCAAATACCTCCATAAATAGCATTACCTAAAAGCCGTAGGCAATTTTCGCCGTACCAGCTAAATTGAGCATTCATTAAAAACTCCCAACTTTCTCCAGGAATAATTAGTGGTATATCTAATTCGTCTACCAACCTGTGAGCATTTTTATTTAAAGATACCTGCATAAACTGTCCATAAGGACTTAATAGTTCTGGTAAAAAATAGGGCAAATCAAAGCGATAAGGGGTTGATGTTTCATTAAAAATGCGAACACCAAATTTAATAGATGTTTGTTCCTCATACTTGGGTAGATAAACTGTTTCCTCCGCAACTAAAGTTTCAAAGCAAATTCCATCTACTTCAATAGTATTAGGGTTATTTGACGCATAAAATGTCATATGAGCGATTTCGGGGTAAATATACAGGACTTACGCAGAAACTCTCTGAAACTCTTATTTCTTTGTGTACTACAGCCCTTGCGGGCATCGCTGCGCGCGTGCGTACTTTGCGGTTTGTTAATTCTCAATTCTGGGTAAGTTACATCCTTAACTGAACCGTATTGTTATACAAGACTAAAACTATATTCCAACTCATCACTAATATACAGAGGGTTCCAACCGCATACGTAATAGTTCGCCAAGGCTGCCAACCGAAAAGATACGCCAATGTATGAAGTATTCGCGCAATTGTAAAAGTAGAAAATAACCAAGCTGATGCCATAGGTGATGCTCCAGTCAGCACATAGGCTATGGCGACACCAAGAAATATAGGAATGTTCTCCAAATCATTAAGCCAAGCTTTGGCTGCACGTTGAACCTGTGGTAGTTCCTCAAATGCGGGAGGCTTGTTGAATAGTTCCGCATCCTCAGGGTTGACAAATATACGCCTGCCAATGCGGTAAAACCCTTGATAAGCTGAAAGAGCAAACATTTTCAAAAACAACACTACAACACACACCGAATACCAATAAAGAGAGGTTCCCATAGTTTCAATCGATAAAGATGTCCTGTTACTAAAATCAATACCTTTGCCAATTTACGAGGGTGAAATAATGATATTTTAACCATTAACTCCCATTTCTTTGAGGGTTGACAAAAACAATCAGTCCTAAAAATTCCTTTAAGGTTTCCCACAATTGTTTTTTAACGTATTGACAGCAGGATAAGGGTTTGGGATGACAGCTTAAAGCCCTGATGGGCATGGCTGCGCTTAACGCAAAAGCGTGCCGTAGGCTAAGAGTGTGAATTGGTATGAACTATCATAGGAGTGTTATTGAAAGTTAGGCAAAGTCTAATGGATAAGTTGGTACGTAGTTTCATTCAAATAGAAAGGAGTCTTCAAATCGTTGCCTTGATTGGAGTAATTCTCCTCCTGGGATACTTGGGATTAACAAGTTCTCAGCAAGAGCGAACATTACCTGTCCCAAGCGTTTCACCAACAATAAAGAATTAGAGTAAGGATCTGGGTGTACATTTCTAATTCCTTTCATATCATAGATATGAAAGGAATTTCTGAACTCTAGATAATTGAATTTTATTTTTCAATATTATTAACAATTAAGATGTGTTCGCCCTGGGTAACTGAGCCTCTCGGATTATTTAGTGCCTAAAAAATACCCAATTAAATATAAAGAACCACATAAAATTACTAAATTATCTGTAGAATCAAAAGCCGCTGCTAACGCTGATGATAAATCTGAATAGGTACTGACAAATCCCAATTCTGGACAAACTTCGCCAGCTAATTTTGCCAATTCCCCTATGTCAGCCGAACTATGATCTGGGACTGGAACTAAATATAATTGATCATTTGGTCGCAGTAAAGCTTGAAAAATATCAGTATGCTCTTTTGTAGATAACATCCCCATAACCCAAGTTAACTTCTGGATATCTAAACTATCTACATAATTTCTGAGAGCTTGAGCTGCGGCTGGGTTATGTGCGCCATCAATTAATAATTTTTGGTCTTTCCAAGTCACCCATTGCATTCGCCCCGGCCATTGAGTTTTCCCCATACCGTTAACAATAGCCTCTGGAGAAATCACCCAACCTTGTTGTTGCAAAATTTCTAAAGCAGCTAAAGCCAAAGCTGAATTAGTTAATTGAATTTGTCCAGCCAACGGCAAAGGATATTGAATTGATTTATACTCAGCCCATCCTAGAGCGATTTGACGAGCAGGTTGAGGTGTAATATGTGGGCATTGTAATTCTTGAGCGCGCGATCGCACTACTGCTTCCGCATCTGCTGGCAATTGTCCCACCACAGCCGGACACCCTGATTTGAGAATACCTGCTTTTTCTCTGGCAATATCAGCCACAGTAGGGCCTAATTGCTGCCAATGTTCACGGCTAATAGAGGTAATTATTGTTACTAAAGGCTGTTCACAGACATTAGTCGCATCTAAACGCCCTCCCAGTCCCACTTCTATAATTGCTACATCAACTTGCTGTTGGGCAAAATATAACCAAGCCGCTGCGGTAATGACTTCAAACTGAGTCGGGTAATCGTCATCAGCTTGAATTGCTGCTTGGACTTGTTGTAATAATTTACCCAAGTCCTCAGCGGCTATGGGCTGTTCATTGATGCAAATGCGTTCCGTCCAGTCGATTAAATGGGGAGAAGTATAACGTCCTGTACGATAACCAGCTTCGGTAAGTACTGAAGAAAGATAGGCACAAACTGAACCTTTACCGTTAGTACCAGCGACGTGAATTACTGGCACTTGGTGATGGGGGTTGCCCAGATTTGCCAACAATTTGACAATGCGCGACAGCCCTAGATGAACGCCGAAATGTTGAAAGGGTTTTAGTAAAGAGTTGATATCCAATGGGTGTGGAAGGGGATAAGGGGATAAGGGGATAAGGGGACACGGGGACACGGGGACACGGAAGGGAGATGTCTCATTATCAACAAAACCGACTGCTTCTGGTGAGGGAAACAGCCGGTTCATGATTAATGGTGTTAACTAAATTTAGGCTTCTTTGTTTAAAAAGCCTTGAATTTGTCTTAAAGCAGCAGCACCAATGTTAAACGCAGCCCAACCAGCAGCAATGGCTACAGGTGCAAAAACGATCGCAATCCGGTAATCGATATCCATATCTAGAACCCCTTTGTTAAGTAGAAATTAAAGTTTTGTCAACTACTCTCATTTTTATTTTTAGCTGAATTGGTCATTTTTGCCAGACCAATTTGTAAAGAATCGTTAAATTATTAGTTTTTATTGCTTCCCTGCCTCTTTTGACTAGTCCCCAGTCCCTAAGAGTGAAAGCCGATGTCACTACCTTTGCCAGCATGAACTAATGCTAACTTTTTGTAACGTTCGGCGTGTTCGATGAGTTCTGTGGCTTCATGGTCTGTCACTTGTCTTAACACTTTACCTGGCACACCGACCACAAGGGACAAGGGGGGGATATCTTTAGTCACGACTGCGCCAGCACCAATAATGCTACCAGTACCGACTCTGACCCCATCTAAAATGACTGCACCAATGCCAATTAAGCTGCCACGTTCAATGTAAGCAGAATGTACCACAGCACGATGACCTACGGTGACATGATCCTCTAAAATTGTTGGTAAACCTGGGTCACCATGTAGAATCGCTCCATCCTGAATATTTGTACACTCACCGATCTCAATACGTTCCACGTCTCCCCTAACTACTGCTCCATACCAGATACTGGCTCCGGCTTTGATGTTTACCGAACCTATGACAACAGCGTTAGCGGCAACGAAGGCGGCTTGAGAAAAATCAACAGATGGCCAGTAAGAAGCGGTAGACACGATAGAATAAAAATATGGTACCCAGGAACACTGGAGAAACTCTTAACTTTGAGGCTGGTTGCACAACCAGGATATCACGATGTCAAGTCTCTAGACTGAGGAAGATATGAGTGATGTTGTTCCTGCGTCAACACTGTGTTCTTGCAGCAGTGAGCAAGTTCCTCAAAGTGGAGGAGCCGAAGTGTAAAATCCAACCCTTTGATGCTGGTGAAGACAAAATTATGTTTGTATGCACTTCATGATGAATCCAGGCTTGCAGTACCCTATGTTTGGCCCCGACATTCAATGTCCCCATTGTCGCCAGACTATTCCGGCTTTGACACTTACAGATACCTATTTATGTCCCCGTCATGGCGCTTTTGAAGCTAATCCTAAAAATGGAGAGTTAGTTCATCTACAGTCAGGGCGTCATTGGCGAAGATGGAATAATGAATGGTATAGACAGCATACCCATCCCGATGGGATTCGATTTGAGATCCACGAGGCACTAGATAAGCTGTACACTCAAGGTTACCGAGCAACACGGGTAATTATTGCTGCACGTTATCAGGAATTAATGAGTGGCTATTTAGAACGCAGCACGCCTTGGCGTTCTGGACAACCAGAAGCTAGCTATGCACGTTTATACGGTTTACCTGTGGAGTTTAGTCCAGACTCCTCAGAAGATCCTTGTTGGGAAGTGATTAATTTCGATTTGGAAAAAGAGCCTGGAGTGCCTGTGCGCTACCCTTATTTCCGATTATTTGAGTAAGTCATCAGTTATTGATGAATCAGTACGGTGAGGCAGTATGGTCTTGGGGGTTTCCTCAAGTAACTGCCGAAACCCGTCAAGGTCTGGGGAGTTTCCAGACAACTTACACTGGACGACAACCAGATAAAATACTGTGCATATTGACCACTGAACCGATTACTGCGATCGCAGGCGCACTAAATCCTGTTTCTGCGACTTGCTGAATAATTGTCTGCAATGTCCCTATTAATTCTTCTTGTTCGGCTCTTGTACCCCAACGCACCAGGGCAATGGGTGTCTTTTCACTCAAACCAGCTTGACTTAATTGTTCCACAATGTAAGGTAAATTGTGAATACCCATGTAAATGACAATGGTTTCTGACCCGTGGGCGATCGCCTGCCAATTTACCTGCGGTCTATACTTACCTGACGACTCATGCCCAGTGACAAAAGTCACAGAAGAACTATGCAATCGATGAGTTAAAGGTATACCCGCATAGGCAGGAGCGGCAATACCCGATGTAATCCCTGGCACAACTTCTACAGATATCCCAGCTTGGACTAAATCCGCCATTTCTTCGCCACCGCGACCAAACATAAACGGGTCACCGCCCTTGAGTCGCACCACTATTGGATGATCCTGGGCTTTTTCAATTAACAGGTGGGTGGTTTCTTCTTGTAATAATGAATGTCGCCCCATGCGCTTACCAGCGTTGATTTTTTCGGCTTGGGGATTAATCATCTCCAAAATAGCTGGACTCACCAAGGCATCATAGATAACTACATCTGCACATTCCAATAAACCCTTACCCTTGAGGGTCATTAATCCTGGATCTCCTGGCCCCGCACCTATTAAATAAACCTTACCCAAACACCCTTGCCCCTGTTGATCTGTGCGGCTCATGTATGTATCAAATCCCCAATTATCTCAGCTAATTCTGCACTTGCTCCCAAAGGTGCTGCCAGTTGGAAAGTCACAGTGGGAAATTGTAATTTTAGCGTTTCTACGGACTGAGCGATCGCATCAGTTATGCCACCTGTAAATAGAAAGTAGGGCAAAATCGCAATTTTCCTCTTGCCAGCATCCACAAGCTCTTGGATTCGAGATTTTAAACTAGGAGGTACAGCCCAATAAGCAGTCACGGCTCCCAATTTAGCAGCGATGGTTTCTATTGGCTGTAAAGAACCAGGACGACGGCTACCATGAGCTAATAAAATAGTTGTCTCAGCTTTCATATTAGCCATTTGCTGGGCCAACAATGTCACCAAACCGGGATGAATACCTAAATGTGGTTGCAGGTCAAGGATAATATCTTTACCTAATGCGTGTTGTGCCAGGGCAATTTCCACGGGAATATCTGTCATCACATGGACACCCGGTAGGAGAAATAATGGTATAATTTTCAGGCGATCGCACCCCAAGGCTAAAATATTGTGGGCAAATAATTTAATCTGCTGATGCAAAGGCTCAGGTTTCAGTTCCAGAGCAGCTATTCCTACCAGATGTTTCGTATTGCCTAATTTATCAGATACCAAGCCTGCTAATTGCTGCATAGCAACTTCTGGGCGTGGGTCACGACTGCCGTGGGATACCAGTAAATATGCAGATGTCATGAGTAAATGTGTAACTCTCAGTAGCTATTTTTAGCGTAACAGGTTGGCAACTTGGAGACTAAAACCTGAGTATGCTGCCACCACTGAGTACCACCAGCCCAAATCCGTGAAGGTAAGTGTCCTAGAGGGGCTGACCAATTAAAAAAGAAGCGAGGACTGGAGTTATGAACATTCCAGCCAATGGCAGCGCAAAACCGACCATAGTCACCCTCAACGCTCTCGTAAATTTGCTTTTGGATGCTAAACCCAAACTTTCCTTGGCTATACTGCATACACAATTGGTCAATTGTCTGTAAAATCTCATCCGGTAATTTTTTCAAGTCACCACAAAACAGATAGCTGCCAATTGGCTTCGATAGTGCTTGACACATTACCGCCCAAGTTTCTTGGTCTGCTTGTTGCCATTTCCTCAAAGCCAGTAAGTCGCGTAATTGGCTGTAATCAACTTCTACTTCTAAAGTATCCGGCTGTTGAGTAGCTACATTTAGCGCTTGTAACACTTCCGCTGCTGATTGGTAACGTTGGGAAAGGGCATTGTGCAAGAGTTTATCAAGAATTTGACCAAGTGCATGACTTAAGCGATTTTCACTCAATATATAGTCACGCCATACCCAGCGATCGCTAATCACATCAAACAAATCAAAAGGAGAAATCCCCGTTAATAAATGAATGCAGGTAACACCCAAACTGTAGAGATCACTAGCTGGCATAGCTCTACCCCGTGTTTGTTCAGGAGCAATATATTCGGGGCTACCTATGGTTGTACCTGTATGTAGCAATGCTGTAGCGGTGACCTGTTTCGCCACTCCAAAGTCAATTAACACTAAATCCCCTTGGGGAACGCGGCGCATAATATTTGCTGGCTTAATATCCCGATGGATTACTTTTTGCTCATGAATAAATTGCAGTACTGGCAACAAATTTTGGAGTAATTCCCCAATTTGGGATGCGTTAAAAACTCCTTGCTGTTGCAATTCCTCTGCCAAGGTTTGTCCAGCGATGAATTCTTCCACCAAATACAGCTGTTGATCTTGTTCAAAGTATCCTAGTAGTTTGGGGATTTGGTGATGCTGCAACTCATGAAGACGAATTGCTTCCTGACGAAATAATTCCCCTGCCTTGTGAAAGCTTTCTTTGTCTTCCTCTGGAAAACAGAATTGTTTAATGACACACCTGGGTTTGGAGGGAAGGCGTTCATCTACAGCCAAAAAAGTTCTGCCAAAGCCCCCGCGTCCTAGACAATCAAGCAAGTAATAGCGGTCTTGCAGCAATAAATTGCCACTACATCTTGTACATATTTGCGCTGTATCGGGATTTTGTGAATACAGACAGCCAATGTGGGGACAGAGTTTCATGACAATGTGGCGTTTTGGGCTTACAAGTAGTATTCCCAATTCTGGGCTTATTGCTCCTCAGCCGTGTAAGTATAAAAGTTATTAAATGCCCCCACTGTTTGAAATCGGTAAGCAGGTAACAAGGAACTCAGTTTTAAATCCGTAGTGTAAACACTAAAAACAATCAGATTTTGCTTTTCCGTAGTCCGTGACAATATTTCCCTCATTTGCGGATTAGCTTGTTCTACCAGCCTTTCACATTGGGAATTGATGAAATTCTCGAATAAATTTGATGTTTTTTGGCAAACATCCTGTTTTAAGTATTGGGTGAGCCTTTCAACTGCATACTCTTCGTATTCAGACTGATTGGGATTAGTTTTAGCCATAGTCACCCCTAAAACTGCTAGTCCGGCAGCTCCTAGATATGCCACAATGTTCAGTACTTTCATGTTCCCTAACTGAGATTTGCTATAATCATTGAACTCCAAAGACTGCCCAGTCACAAAGTCCGTTCCTGGCAGAAAAAAAAAATTGGATCAATTCACAAAACAAGTGCTACAATGAGCATTGAGTAAAGTTGATGGCGAGCGTAGCCAAGTGGTTAAGGCAGTGGTTTGTGGTACCACCATTCGTGGGTTCAATTCCCATCGTTCGCCCCTTATTATTTCGACAATCAGTAGTTGTTTAATCAACTGTATTTAGAATACTCAGAAATTATAAATAATTCCTGAGTATTTTGCTACAGATAATTTTTGGAAATAGATTTTTGATTCTATTAAAAAATTATTGTAGTTACTAAAATATTTACAATTATTACTAAAGTTTTGTGTCATTCACTATAACTTTGTGTAATTCATTATGTTTAACTACTTACGCCAAAATGCGTCATAAAAAAGCTGCAAAAGCTAGTTATATATCATAATTTAAGGTTATTTTCTCACATTCAAGGATAAATTTTATTTTTTGAACATAGTGAAAAATAGTGCTACCTACTTATTTCAGTATTTATTTGATAATAAAGTTACTTTTTTCGCAAAAAATTCTGAGATATAGAGCAGGTTAATTGCTCATTAAAGGCAATTTTTTCTAAAATAGAATCCGGCTTAAACTTTGTGAGAGAATCATTACATACATCAACTCTATCAACAGGATGAACAATTGTACGCCTTTAGTTAGAGTGAAAAAATACTGAGATGTCGATATTTTGAGTAAAGAGGAATACGAATTTAGCTGCCTGATAAATCAAGGCTGATTCAGAACACAGATAGAACATTCTTCTGTGTTTATTCGTGTTTGTACTCAATCAGATGAAAGGGGAGGTGCTAGCTTTGCCCTGGAAGTCAAACAAGAAAAATCAACGTTAGGGGTGATTATGTCCGAATTGATCCAAGCAATCCTGGATAGTGAAGAAAGGAGCGATTTGCGTTCCTTCATTAGTTTGTTACGCCAGGAAGAAAACAAATACTTGCTGCGTAATGATATCTTGAGTGTATATGTGAATTTTTGCTTTAAGAACGAAAAGTCTTCTACCTTTGCAGCCTCTTCTCGCTTAGGTAAACTGATTTACTATACTCAAGAAATTATTCAAGAAGACTCAAACCTTTGTTTTATCATTCGTCCCAAGATTGCTAGTCAAGAAGTTTACTGGCTAACAGAGGATTTGAGTGTTGAGCCAATGACAGTACAGGAACTGCTGGATCTGCGCGATCGCCTGGTAAATAAATTTCATCCCCAAGAAGGTGATCTGCTAGAGTTAGATTTTGGCCCATTTTATGACTACACCCCGGTCATCCGTGACTCGAAAAATATTGGTAAGGGTGTGCAGTTTCTCAACCGTTATCTCTCCAGCAAAATCTTTCAAGACTCAAAACAACTGCTGGAGAGATTATTGAATTTTTTACGCCTACACCAATACAACGGTGTACAGCTGCTAGTTAACGAGCGCATCAAATCACAGCAGCAACTTTCCGATCAAGTCAAAAAAGCCCTCTCCTTTCTTAAGGAACGCCCCAGCGATGAATCCTACGAAGAATTTCGCTTTGATTTACAAATGATGGGTTTTGAGCCTGGTTGGGGTAATACAGCCTCGCGGGTACAAGATAGCCTCAACATTCTTGACGATTTAATTGACTCTCCCGACCCCCAATTACTCGAAGCTTTTATCTCTCGTGTGCCGATGATTTTTAGAATCGTCTTAGTATCAGCTCATGGTTGGTTCGGCCAAGAAGGTGTTTTGGGTCGTCCTGATACTGGTGGTCAGGTAGTGTATGTCCTCGACCAAGCAAGGAATCTGGAAAAGCAGCTACAAGAAGATGCATACTTAGCAGGTTTAGAGGGGTTGAATGTCCAACCAAAGGTGATTATTCTCACCCGTTTGATTCCTAATAATGATGGCACTTTGTGTAATCAACGGCTAGAAAAAGTCCACAGTACAGAAAATGCCTGGATTTTGCGTGTACCCCTGCGGGAATTTAACCCCAATATGACGCAAAACTGGATTTCCCGATTTGAGTTTTGGCCTTATCTAGAAACCTTTGCTATTGACTCAGAAAGAGAACTACTCGCAGAATTTCAAGGTAGACCCGACTTAATTGTGGGTAATTATTCTGATGGTAACTTGGTAGCCTTTTTGTTAGCACGACGGATGAACGTCACCCAGTGCAACATCGCCCACGCTTTGGAAAAATCTAAATACTTGTTTAGTAACTTATACTGGCAAGATTTGGAAGAGAAATATCATTTTTCTTTGCAATTTACAGCCGACTTAATAGCCATGAACGCGGCTAACTTCGTTGTCAGCAGCACCTACCAAGAAATTGTGGGTACACAAGACAGCATTGGCCAGTACGAGTCTTACAAATGCTTCACCATGCCAGAGTTATACCACGTAGTCAATGGCATTGAACTATTTAGCCCCAAGTTCAACGTAGTACCGCCGGGAGTCAACGAGAGTTACTATTTTCCTTACACCCGCAGAGAAGATCGCATAAAAACTGATAGCGATCGCCTGGATGAAATACTATTTCATTTAGAAGACCCTAACCAAATTTTCGGCAAACTAGATGACCCCAACAAGCGCCCCTTGTTTTCAGTAGCGCGTCTTGACCGCATTAAAAACCTCACAGGTTTAGCAGAATGCTTTGGTAAGAGTACAGAACTACAAGAGCATTGCAACTTAATTTTAGTCGCAGGTAAGTTGCGCGTTGAAGAATCAGGCGACAACGAAGAACGGGACGAAATTATCAAACTCTATCAAATCATTGAACAATACAATCTCTACGGCAAAATTCGCTGGCTAGGTATCCGCTTATCAAAGTCTGATTCCGGTGAAATTTACCGCGTAATTGCCGACCGTAAAGGTATCTTTGTTCAACCAGCTTTATTTGAAGCTTTCGGTTTGACAATCTTGGAAGCCATGATTTCGGGACTACCAACTTTTGCTACACAATTCGGTGGGCCCCTAGAAATTATTCAAGATAGGGTAAATGGCTTTTACATTAACCCCACGAATTTAGAAGAAACAGCCACCAAAATTTATGAATTTGTCACTAAATGTGAGCAAAAACCTGATTATTGGGATGCCATTTCTCGGCAAGGTATTGACAGGGTGTACAGTACATATACCTGGAAAATTCATACGACTAAGCTGTTATCCCTAGCGAGGATTTATGGCTTCTGGAACTTTACTTCCAAGGAAAATCGGGAAGACTTACTGCGCTATCTCGAAGCGTTGTTCTATTTAATTTACAAACCCAAAGCTCAACAACTATTAGAGCAGCATCAGCATCGCTAAATCATCATTAGTCAGTTGTCAGGTGTTAGTTATTAATTGTCACACAGCGATGGCAGATTTTAAATTAGTTTTTTAAATCCCAAAATAACTGACCACTGACAACAGACTAAATTGTCAACTCACGCCAAGTAACTGGGCCTACTATTCCATCTACCGCCAAACGCCGCTGATTTTGAAAAGCTTTGACTGCTGTTTCTGTCAGTGGCCCATAAGACCCATCAACTCCAATAGCATAGCCATTAGAGATTAACAGTCTTTGCAAAACTCTCACTGAAGTCCCAGAATTTCCAAAACGCAAAGTCGGCATAGATTGGGCGCTAAACCTTTGGGGTCGCGCTGCTACTTGGGCAACTTTGATTGTAGCTTGGACGTTAGCTTTAGCTAAGGTAAAAGAACTAGGGGATAAATTTTTTGTTGTGTTTATTTGAAAATTCCGGTCTTTAAAGTTTTCTGAGTAACCTTGATCTGTCTGGATAAATTCAGGTGGTGTGATTTGATGATTTGGAGCTAATTGAGTTAACTTGCGCTGTATTAACTTCTGCGAGCTTTTCTCCATTGGAAATGGTTGCTGCTTTGGTAAATCATGGGGCAAATATGGTCGTTTTGTGATTAATACGCCCGTCATCAGCAGGCCAATTTCACTCATGGTCATTCATTTTACTAATACCCTGATTTCTATTGACAAACAAACTGGTTGTTAGTCCGGAATAGTTACTCCTGAGAAATGTAAAAAAACAATGTAGTATTTTTTTTAATTATGAAAAAATAGATAATTGAACATTAGTCTTGTTATTAGACATACAATTTGCTTGATAAAATTTTTACACTAGTGAAGTAAATCAACAGTATAAAATACCGCATTTTGTAGAATATAGGACTTATGCAAATGTCACAAAAAATAAAAGTTTTTTGCTTGTAGTAAGGGCTACCCTACGGGAACGCTGCGCGAACAGCCCTTATCTTGTCAAGCCCTGCGGGCATAGCTGCGCTTACCGCGGAGCATCTCGCAGAGAGGACTAAAGTCCTCACTACAAACTTAAAATAATATGCCAGTTGCGTAAGTCCTATTAATAAATAAAATCTCCCAATCTGATTTTCTGAAAGTCAACTTTACAGTAGTCTATTGTTTACTTTCTTCCTCCTAAAGTCTCATCAAATTACTCAGTAATTTCAGAAGTTAAATAAATATAGACATCAAAGATTTTATTCAGTAATCATGTGTTAGATACTGATAAAATTTAAAACAATGATGTAAACTCATGAATGCTTAGTAAGCTTATCTAGTAGCTCTTTTTTACTAAAAAATCTGATACTTTTAATCAAAAAATGTATGCCTAGTTACCAATGTAAATATTAAAAATATGATGAAAATTTGTACGATTTTTAACCGTAATCAAGATATTAATAGATAAAAGACAAATTTGTGAGTTTCAACTCAGTACAAAAACTCACAAAAAAACGGCGAGTCCGCTTAATTCCTGTAAAAAGTGGAAAAACATCACACTCAGATAGGACTTACGCACTCGCTACGAAAATTCCCTAAGGTCGCAATGACGAAAATGCGTGGTTGGTTACGTAAGTCCTGTCAGACACTTTCAAGCCTGTTCCCTGCTATAACTACCCAACACCATCGATGACTGGATGAAAGTAGAAGGCGAAGCCCAAGACTGTATAGGCGGCTAATAGTAAAGTGCCTTCTAACCAATTGGACTTACCATCAGAACTAATGCTATTGGCAATCAAAACTGACACCGCTACAGCCACTAATTCAAAAGGGTTGAAATCCAAATCCATTGGTTGACCGAGGAACCACCCGGCTATCACTAACACAGGGGCGACAAATAAGGCAATCTGCATACTTGATCCCACAGCCACTGATAAGGAAAGATCCATCTTATTTTTCATGGCCACGGTGACAGCCGTAGCATGTTCAGCAGCGTTACCAACAATGGGAACTAAAATCACCCCTGTAAACAGTGATGTCAAACCTAGCTGAGATGTAGCTACTTCCAAAGTATCTACCAGCATTTCTGATTCTAATGCTACCAGCAGCGTACAGACTAACAGCACGCCACTCCATAGCCAAATATTAGGTTTAGTCTCAGGAGTTTCCTCGGCTTCTATCTCTGCTACACCCACATCATATAAATAGGCATGGGTTTTCATAGAAAATAGCAGTGTTAAGACATAAACCAGAATTAACACAATGGCCACAGCTAAAGAAAAATTTTGCAGAGTCTTTTCGTTAATGCCTACAGATGTATAATTCATCGCCGTGGGTAGCAAAATGGCAATTACCGCCAAATTCATTGACGAAGCATTCACCCGCGCTACAACCGACTGAAATGTCTGTTCCTTATACCGCAGTCCACCCAACAGCATCGAAAAACCCATCACTAACAGTAAGTTACTGATAATCGAACCTGTAATGCTGGCTTTGACTACATCCACCAACCCAGCATTCAGCGCCACTAAAGCTATAATCAGTTCTGTGGCGTTGCCAAAGGTGGCGTTAAGTAATCCTCCCAAACTCGGGCCAACTACAACCGCTATTTCTTCTGTGGCTGTACCCATCCAAGCAGCTAAGGGCAAAATTGCTAAACCAGCTGTGATAAAAACTATCAAATCTCCCCATTCTAGAAAGTGTGCTGCTAGGGAAACCGGAATAAACAGTAATAAAACGAGAAACAGAACGTTTTTAACTGACATTTGCTACCTTAAGGTAAGATTATTGTTCACAGAAGCTGATCCTGAGTTCTCCATTCTGCATGAAGAGTACAACAACCAAAATGATGCCATCTTCTCTGTTGTGTTTTCTCAGCACTCAGCACGGCCTAAAGCCCCACGACTTCAAGACTCTAGGATACTCTCAACTGTCTACACTTCTGTTCCGCGTTTGTACTGTTTCTCGGTTTGTATGAGATATGTAAAATAAAGTTGCAATTTATGGAGTTTTTGCAAACTTTCGTAGCAAAACTATCAATTGCCGCCAGGATTTGACTCCAAAAATGGGGTTTAATAGATTAAATGACAATTAAATTTTTTACTGGCGCAGTCAACACAAAAACCCTAATCAAAAAATTGTTTAATGACTGATGACTTCCAGCCTTTGGGGAAATGGCTGTGAGATAACGCAGATTTCCCACTCTAGTCAGACAGCTTTTTTGGAGATTTAACTGTATCCTATACCCATAGTTTTCATATATACCGGATTTTGTGTTGAAACCTCTGTAGTCAGGTTTAAATACAAAGTTTTCGGCGCACTTGTAAGTTTTTTGTTTGGATAAATATACATGACTTCTGCTGCTGAAATGCCAACTAGCTCTGGCTCAACATTTACATCACATCTGGCTCCCAAAGATACTCACCAAACTGATCCCGTAAAACAGGCGACTGGTGTGTATGTCACGGTGCATGGTCATTTTTACCAGCCACCACGGGAAAATCCTTATTTGGATGCCATTGAACGTCAACCCAGTGCTGCACCTTTCCATGATTGGAATGAACGCATTCATTGGGAATGCTATCGCCCAAACGCCTTTGCTCGAGTCTTCAATGACCGGGGCGAAATAGTGGGGATCGTCAATAATTACGAATATTTCAGCTTTAATATCGGGCCGACGCTGATGTCGTGGCTAGAACGCTACGATTTGGAGGTTTATCAGCGGATTTTGGAGGCGGACACCAAAAGTTGTCAGCGCTTGCAAGGACATGGCAATGCGATCGCGCAAGTATACAATCACATTATTCTGCCTTTGGCGAATGAACGGGATAAATACACCCAAATTCGCTGGGGTAAAGAAGACTTCCGTTCCCGTTTTGGCCGTGATCCCGAAGGGATGTGGCTAGCAGAAACAGGTGTGGACTATGCAACTTTAGAAGCTTTGGTTGCTGAAGGCATTCGCTTCATTATCCTTGCACCATCCCAAGCACAACGTTGTCGTCCCCTAGCAAATCATGATGGGGATCATCATGAATGGCAAGAAGTCGGCGGTAGTCAAATTGATCCCACCCGTCCTTATCGTTGTTATTTAAAGCCCCAACTGAGTACTGCTGCTTCACCTCTTAGCACTACAGGAGGGTGTGGGGATGATGCAGATTCCCGTCCTTATATTGATATTTTCTTCTACGATGGCCCGATTTCGCGGGACATGGGTTTTAGCGATGTGGTTTATAATTCCAGTCATTTTGCTGGCCGCATCGGTTCGGCGGTACGTGGGGATCACCGTCCGGCGCAACTAATTTCTGTAGCCACAGATGGCGAAACCTTTGGACACCATAAAAAGGGAACCGAGAAAACTTTAGCCTACGCTTTTACCAAGGAGTTTCCCAAACAGGGTTGGACAGTAACCAACTTTGCTCATTATCTCAGCTTGAATACTCCCACTTGGGAAGTAGAGTTAAAACCCGTCACAGCCTGGAGTTGCGCCCACGGTGTCGGTAGATGGGAAGATGACTGTGGTTGTGGTGGTGAAGGTGGTGTTTGGCATCAAAAATGGCGCCGCCCGTTGCGAAATGCTTTAAATTGGCTACGGGATCAATTAATTGATGTCTACGAAGAAAATGCTAGGCAGTTATTCCGCGATCCTTGGCTAGCAAGGGATGAATATATTCAAGTGATGCGCGATCGCTCGCCTGCTAATGTTAACCGTTTTCTAGCTCGCCATCAAACCCACAAACTTACAGCCGCAGAACAAGTAGACGCTTTACGTTTATTGGAAATGCAGCGTCATGCTTTGCTGATGTTCACCAGTTGCGGCTGGTTTTTTGAAGAAATTTCTCGTCCCGAAGGTACGCAAATTCTCCGCTACGCCTCCCGTGCTTTGGAATTGGCTGGAGATGTGGCTGGTGTACAGTTAGAAAAAAGGTTCCTCAAACTCTTGGGATTAGCCCCCAGTAATGTGGATCTTTTCAAACATGGTGCAGAAATTTATCGGCAAATGGTGCAAACTGCCCAAGTAAGTGTAAAGCAGGTTGCGGCCCATTATGCGATTACTTCTTTGTTTGGCAATCACAAACCCGCCGAGACACTCAATCCCCTCACAGGAGAACAAGCTACTAAATATCCGCATCCCCACCAAAAGCGTGTTTATTGTTACACCGTCAATGAGATAGATTACCAAATGCAACGCATGGGATCATTGACTCTGGCGGTAGGACATTTACAACTGGTGTCAGAAATTACCTGGGAAAGTGAAAGTTTGGTGTTTGCTGTTCTGCATTTGGGCGGCTGGGATTTCCACTGCTGTACCCAAATATTTACCGGTAGACGTGACTATAGCCAATTGAAAGATAAGCTATTTGGGGCATTGCAACAAGCGAGTGCAGCTCACGCGATCTTAGTGATGACACAGCTATTTAAAGAAGAGACATTCAGCTTACAGAATCTCTTTGCTGAAGAACGTCATCGAATTATGCGGCTGCTGAGTCAGGAAACCTTAACACGTTTAGACCAGCTTTACACCCAAGCATACCGAGATAATTACGGCATTCTCATGGCCTTTCACCGGGACGAACTAGTGGTTCCCCAAGAATTGCAGGTAGCTGCCGAGATTGCTTTAGGATCTCGTTGTATGACAACATTGCGATCGCTTGAGCAAGATATTTCCGAATCGGGATTGAGTTTAAATCACATTGGAGAATTAGAGGCGATCGCAACTGAAGCTAAACATCTGCATTGTCAGTTAAATATTCCCGAAGGTAAGCAGATATTAGAGCAATTGGTTATGCGATTACTTTGGCAATTGTTACACAATACCAATGGTAGTTTTGCTATAGAAATCCAATGTTTAGAACGATTAATTGATGTCGCTTATCAGCTAAATCTGGGTATTTCTCTGCACCGTTCTCAAGAGCTATTCTTTAGCTGCTTGCACAGTGAAATTGTGCCATTATGTGTCACGACACCGGCTAATCAAGAAGATAATAATCAATGTCATCAATTACTCAAATTAGGGCAAAAGTTAGCCGTTGATGTCAGTCATGTTTTGAGTAAATTTGAATAGATTTAAGTGGTAATTACCACCAAATAAATCTGTAATTAAAAAATAACCTAATAACCACAGAAAAACATGAAAAAATTGTTTTTCTGTGGTTGTTTAATTTATAGCCTGGAACGGTTTTCCAGATACCGTGAAAAGTTAGGCTACAGCTATAGCTTTGATCTCCTAATGGGGTGGTTACCGAGATACGGATCTCTGTTAGGGAAAGCTATGATAACGCACTTTTTCCACAACTTGACGAATTACATCAATGACTAATTCTGGATCATCTAATTGGATAAAATGTCCACTTTTATCAGCAATGATGTGAACGCCTTGAGGTGACTCATTAGCTAGATCTACATGTAATTCTTGCAGTTTTTCAAGCACCTCTTGTGTTATGCCAAAGTCTGGCTTTCCGGACGACAAGACAAATAAAGGAATTTCCGGAAAAGGTTTTATCTTGCGTGCTTGTTCAACCTGTTTCATGCTAACTGATACCGCAGCCGATTCCTCAGCAAAGGTTTTTCCAAACTGAGTTTGAGAATAGATTGCTTTAGCAAGAGGCTGTATTGAAAGTGGAAATTTTTGGAATAAACCAGCCGCAAAAGGCAAATAATCGAAAGTGACAAGCAAACGAAATAGACCCATGCGCCCTAGAATTGGCAACACATAAATTAACAGCCTTTCAAGTCGTTGGTTCAATTCCACCCATTCGGTTGGTGTCTCCTCATACATTTTCTCATGAGTTACATCTACTAAAACCATTCCAGCTACTTCTTCTGGATACTCATAGGCAAATAATCGAGTGAATAAACCACTGAAAGACATTCCCACTAAGACATAAGGCGGCGCAATTTCAGCCTCTTTCAAAAGTTGCCGCAACTCATTAACAGCCTGTTCAGCCGTGCGTGGTTCTGAACTAAAATCACTCCAGCCATAGCCTGCTCTATCGTAGCTAAAGATTCTGGTAAATTTGGCTACTTCAGGCTGCACTAACTGCCAATCTAGGTGAGAACCGCCGCTTCCACTATCCACAATGACTGTTGGATGACCTTTACCCATTATTTGATAGTGCCAATTATTACCATTGACTTCAACTAATTTTCCAGGTGGCGGAAACCTTCGGCGATCGCGACTTGTGGCAAGTGCTTGATAAATTGCGCCAAACCCGACTACTCCCATCAATAGCCCAAGGAGGACAACAAGCCATAGCATTTCAGTTGATTCCACTAAATATGTTTGTGATTGTCTCACAGATAGCTTTTCACATCCCTCTCCAAATGCTTCCGTCCATAATTACTATATTAAACTCCTCCAGTACCAAAATAGTATCCTTCATACCTCCACAAGTTCATCTCAAAAAGTTACCAAGAATAACTTTCAAAATTTTGAATTGTCTATTATTAAGGTATACAAAGCTCAAATTTCTGGAGTTACTATGCCAAAACGGGTGATTACAGAAGTACAAAGTTGGTTTAAACGAGATCGAATTGTCAGTAATTTAGAACTTTTTCAAGACTTGATTGTCATTTCCTTGTGCTTAGTATTATTTGGTGTAATGCTGATCCGATTAGGAGATATGTTTTTCGCGTTTTTGTCTCCTTTGGATTTACGACAAATAACATCTGATATCTTGTTTATCTTGATTTTAGTAGAGTTATTTCGTTTGTTAATTGATTACCTGCAAGAACAGCGTATATCTGTAGGCGCAGCAGTAGAAATTACTATTGTTTCTGCTCTGCGGGAAGTTATTTTACGCGGTGTTCTAGAAATTCCCCGTGATCAGATTTTAGGAATTTCTGTCTTTTTAGTAGTTTTAGGAGCAATTCTCGTTATTTTACCTTGGATGGCTAGTCTTTTTGAACAGATGAAAATTACCACCCCCGAAACAACAGAGGAACAATTTTGAGCGCTCCTGGCTGGGAATAGCAAAAGTTTTGATCTTTGATTGCTCAACCTCGTCCATTGTGAAAAGTGGAGTTTTTGTCATTGCGATGTCAGAAAGTAATCTCATAATCTTGACTAAAAACCAACATGGTTCACTTAAGAGAAAAAGTAGGTTGGGTTAAGCGATAGCGCAACCCAACAAAGTCTTGAGGATGTTGGGTTTCCTGAAGTCAACCCAACCTACCACTAATTGTATTTTTTAGCCTTAACTGAACAGGATTGAACTAAAAACTACAGTTCTTAATGTAGAAAAGGTTGAATAACTCAGACTTAATTTAATCCCGATTAATTTGAATTAATTCTGTTAAAATACTATCCAAACTCCCATTAACTTGAATTTTGTCGATCTTTTCGGCAATGCGTTCTAGTATTTCCAATTCCTTTAAACGCAACGCCACGGGGTTATCTTCCATCACCTTGGCTGTGTTCAACATACTGCGAGTAGCAGCAGTTTCTTCACGACGACGAACTACGTTGGCTTGGGCTGCTTTTTCAGCTTCCACGACTTTGCTCAAAATCGTCTTAATCTCACCAGGGAGAATAATATCTTTCACCCCAACCGAATCTACTTCTATTCCGTAGTCGGCTGTTTTTTGATGGATGTAATCAAAAATACTGCGATCAATTGCTCCTTTATCTTCTAATAAAGCATCTAAAGTTTTTTCACCCACAGCACCACGTAAGGCAAATTGTAGCTCCTTGTACAAGTAGCTAGTCAAATCCGATAAACGGTTTTTGGCTGTTAAGGGGTCGAGTATGCGATAGCCAGCAGTTAAATTTAAGCGCAAAGGCACTTTATCTTTAGATAAAATATCTTGACCTGATATTTCCATAGTTTGCTGACGCAGGTCAAAAACTTCCGTGTGAACAGAACGCCCAAACACCCACCAGACGTGTTTTCCTGACTGGAGTTGTGTTTGAAACTCTTGATTGATGTACAGTAGCCCTACATACTGTGGGGGTACTTCACAAATATGTAAACAATTGCGGCTTAAAGCCAAAGCCTCTGATAAACCTGAAACTAACTCAGCAACTAAAGCAGAAGGTAATTTAGCATCGGTGCTGATGTCAATGACTTCTACCTCTACATCTCGCCAAAACAGCTTGCGACTGCATGGTGCGAGGATAGAAATTACTTTACCTTGATAGCGAGCGATCGCTACTTGCTGATTTTGTAATTGTACAGTTGCACAGTAAGCATTTACAAAGTCGGAATGTTGCTCTATCAAGATATCTTCTAAAGGAAATTCGGGATTGGCAACAATTCGGCTGATAGTGCGGACTGAAACATCTCGATTCACAGCCCAAAAAGCATATTCCCCTGGTTCTAAGGGTTGCAAAAAGTTATTTTGCACATACAGCAAACCAATCTCATACTCAAAAATTTGGAATTTTTTGATGCCATTTAAGGTAATTCCATTTAGTTGCTGTACAAATTCAGCAGGTAGTTGTAAGCTTTCATTCAAGTTAAAAAGATACGATTCTACTTCTAAAAACCCACGCCAAAAGGCTTTTAATTGATTAGGTGCGGCACTAACCCAATTCTGACCACAACGTACTAAAGCAGCTTGATTAAATGCAGTCCTAACTACTAAAAGATATTGCTGTAAATCTGCACTATGATTTCGCAACAACAATTCCAAGTTCTCAATCTGGGACTCAGGTTGATTGAGATCATAGGTGGTTACTTGCCAGTGGCGACCAAAATAATTGTAAGTACCAGGTTGCAAGATTTTTTGAAAATCACTGCGGTGATACAAAATACCAATTTCGTTAGGTTTGATATAAAAAGTTTTCCACATATACATATTATTTATTGGTTTTAATAATAAAACTTACGCACTCGCTACGAAAATCAAGGCTTTGAGATTGCTTCCTACGGTCGCAATGACGGAAATACGTGGTTGGTTACATAAGTTCCGAATACATAAAACACTAGCCTCTAGTCATATGTATTACATATACTACATTATATTTTTAAACTCTGCAAATACAGGTTTTTACAGTGCAGTTGCGGGTGAAATGCATCTCCAAAACTGGATTAAGAAGGTTGTCATTTATGCATAAACTACCCAAGGGCAATTTAAAAACAGACAACAACGCTCAAATATGTCGTTCAGTTTGCCCGTTCAGCAACTGAAGGAACATACTCAAGTTAGGGAGAAAACATTCACGCTAGCTTCTTTACTGCTACTACTGAACACCACAAGTGATGAGCGGTAGTAAGCCTTCATTGCAGAGTTTTTACTAACCTTTTAAGGGTTGGGAGAAAGTACAGGAATCGAACCTGTAACTGATCGATCTTTCGTCGATTGCTCTACCAGTGAGCTAACTTTCGGGGTTTGTTGTGTAGTGACGTGACAGATTACTTTGTAGTACACGCTCAATCCAGAGGTTGGCGCGCCAGTAGGGTGTACAGAACCCTAACCACAACAAAGTATTAATGTAATACGCCTTATTACTCACTGTAGCACAAGAGAATATGAGATGTCAGTAATGCTCTATTGCTGAAAATATCGCCGAAAACGAGGGTCAAGTCTGTCTGTTTTCTGCTGGTTACAGGTGAAGCAGAGGGTGTGTAAGTTGCTAATATCGTTTTGACCGCCACGAGCGAGGGGGATAATATGGTCGATTGTCAGGTCAGTTTCTCCGGTTGTTTTACCGCAGCTTTGACATTGGTATTTGTCGCGTTGAAATACGTATTTTCTGACTTCTGGTGGAATACGAATCCGGGGGGTTTTATTCATGGCTTTTCTTGATTGATGATGTGGCGGAGGTCATCAAGAGGCGATTCGGGTTCAGTTAAAACGACTGGCGGGAACTTTATGAAACTAAAGTATCAGTAACTAAACTATTATTGCTAGCAAAATGCTGTTCAACAACTTCTGCATCATGTATGAGAGGTAGAACTTCTTCGTTACCAATTACAGGTAATAAATGGTCATACAACTGCATTGCTTGTAAACAGCTATTGATGTGAGAAACAGCTGTATTATAAGTTTGAATTTTTTGTTCAACAGCACCCAATAAATGTTGATTATGCAAAATCTTTTCTTCGGCTTCTTGTTGTAAACTTTGTTCTAAATAAGCGCGTGCTTGGGTGTATTGCTGCAAAATATCATCTGCTTGCTTATCAGCCATTGGTAACAACTGACTTTTGAGAATTTGGTTGATGGTTTGACGGAAGGATTTACGAATTGTGTGGGAAACCTTGGGTTCAAAGTCCAATTTCAACAACTGTCTAATTGCAGGTTCAGCTTCGATGATGCTTTCGCCGTCATAACTTTGGGAAGTTTGCATCAAAGTTTGGCGAAATTGATATATAGAAAAAGTGCCTTCATCATAAAATCTGGGACTTTCTCGAACGAAGCGATCGCATTCTACACTAGCTGCACTCACCAAGGCCAGAGATACTGTTTTTTCTAACGCTTTTATCTCTTGTTCTATACCACCATCGTTACCTAACAAGCGATACAATTGACGATAATATTCTGATTTGCGAATCTTCTCCATTAATCGCTGGAACAAATTAGCAACCAATTGTTGGGAAGATTCTATTAAAATATCTTCTAATTGATTTGCTAAATAATAAAATGCTTCTACTAAAATAGCCAGTAAAGGTGCTGTGGCGTTTCGGGGATGACTGAGGGTAGAACGTCGATAAGCATCAGCTACAGAAAATGTATCTAGTAACTCATCTAAACGGCGAATCATTCTTGATTGTAATTGCCGAAAATCAGCGTCAAAAGCATCACAAGAATTATTAATTAATTGATTCACTTCTTCTGTGATGTGCTGGCTAAAGTCTTTACCGACTTGCTGTAATTGCTGATTCAGCCGTTGCAATTCTTGGGCTTTCATCGCCTCAATTTCTCGTGGCTGACTATCTAAATGTCTTTGTTCACTTTGATATTGTTTTTTTAAATTAATACAAATATCTTCTAAATCATCAGCCAGATTTTGAAAAAGTTGTGGGCGCTTTTCTTCTGTGAGATATTGAGTAATAGCCGTGCGAAATTCTTCAATACCACTATCTTGAATTAGCTGCTTAATTAAAGGCGTACCTTGTTCAGCCAAAATCCGGACATAATTTTCGTTGGGAGTTTCAAAACTATTTACAGAAATACGAAACTGACTGGATGACAATTTACCAGAATTAGCGCAATAGCGATTAAATTCATTAATAAATTGCGGTGTTTCTTCTTCACCATTTACATTTTTAACACTTGCCGCAAAAATAGAATCTAACCCAAATCTATCTTGTCCACTTGTTTGTTTTATCTGACTGCCGTAAAATCCCAATAAACCGCTAGTTTTATAAACCCTACGCGCATCCCTAAACTGTCCACTAATTAAATCATCCAAGCGCTGCCTTAGCTGAGTATTATACCAAGTTTCATCGATGCGGTTGAAGGTGTAGAAGATGCGATCGCGGATTCCCCCATTTCTGCGGATAGTTTCTAAAAGTTCAGTTTCCTCCTTAGTCATATCACCAGCCGCCGCAGGTTTCAGCACACATACCACCGCCGACGTATCAGGATGTTCAATTTTGGAGTAAGTTAACTGTGCATCCTTCTCCACTGGTGCATCAATTCCTGGTGTATCGATGATGATATTACCATCTTGCAAAAGCGGATGATTGCAATAATATTCAATCCGTTTTAAAACAGCGCTATTACTTCCGCGCCGCGCATATCCAGCAGCTTCCTTAAGATTAAAAAAATTAAATTGCTCCATCGAATATGTAGCATTATTCATAGTATGAATATGCTGACGATTAGCCTCGTATCCTGCAAGCAGCAATATTAAAGCCTTGGCTTGTTTAGCGCGTTCTGATTTACTTTCTCCACCTTCCTGCTGAATAATAGCTTCACAACCTTGATGGAGTAAATTAATTACTTCAGCTTGATTAATATTAGCTGCTGTTTGAAACCCTAATTGTTGACACAAAGAACTTGCTTGTTCTCGAATTTCAACTTCACTTAAAAAAGTTAAAACTACTCGTTCATTATTAACATCTGCATACTCAATTTTGCACTCTGTACCTGTAGCGTGTCCCTCAGCACTGTATAATAATTCCCGTTCCAAGAGTGCATTAATTAACATCGACTTACCCGCACTAAATGCACCCGCAAACACAATTTCAAACTTCGGAGAAATCACCTTACCCAGAGAAGTTTGCACAGAAGTAACATCTTGAGAACGTAAAGCAGGCTCTTGTTGTAAAAGTTGTAATATAGATTCAACTTGCTCTGCCAAATTTTGACACTGAGTAGGTACACCTGACATTATTTATTACCTATAAATATAGGTATATTTTAATAATGTAATTCAAGTTTTCACTTCAGTACAATTACTAATATAAATTTGTCTCACGCAGAGGCGCAGAGAGTAAGAAATAAAAATGAGCTATTTTTCAATTTTCTACTGTGATTCTGCAATGTCATGTGTGTCCTCCGCGTCTCTGTGGTTAGTATTGCTCCATACCCCAGACAAAGCATCAAAATCTACCTCATTCCTTTCCCCCTCAGTAGTATTTTGAAACAGCACAGTAAACGCACCAGCACCCAACCTATCTTGAGGAAACAGCCGATAACAAGGAATATTACTTAAATGTGATTGATACTTCTCTAAATAACTCACATTTACTGCCTGAAATTGAGGAAACCTTGACAAAAACCATTCACAAACCTGCTCATTTTCTTCAGGGGAATAAGTACAAGTCATATAAGCTAAGTAACCCTGTGGTGCCACCAATTGAGCCGAATTAGCAATAATTCTTTTTTGCCGATTGGCACTTTTATTAATAGCAGTTGGATGAAAACATCCAGGTGCCTTTTCACCCTTAGCCAGTAAAGATTGTCCAGTACAAGGCGCATCTACCATGACTAAATCACTAGACAAAGGTATTTTTTCAGCAAAAATACTAGAATCTCGATTAACCACAGTACAAGGACTAATCTGACAACGCTTCAAATTAGAAATAAGCATCCCCAATCGCTTACCAATCACCTCATTACTAATGAGTAAATCAGGCTGCAAAGCTTTCCAGGCGAAAATACTTTTACCACCAGGGGAAGCACACATATCAAAAACTACCCGCACATCTAGAGGAATTGCCAACAAAATCGAAGCTGCAAAAACAGAAGAAAAATCTAAACAATAGAAATAACCTTGGTCATGCAAGATATTTTTACCGGGTTTTTCGCCTATGCTTAAACGATCTACAAATTGTGGTTGCCAAATTGTTGTTCTTTCTGCCATAAAAGGCAAAATATCTGGTTTATCTTGACACCAAATCACAGCAGATTCAAAAAGTTGGGGATGAATTAACGAATTGATGAATTTTTCTTGATTATCTGGGTTTTCAAACAAACGCCGTGAGAGTTTAAGTAATAAATTTGATGGTTTTTCCATTAGTAAAAATGTTACAGAAGAACAATGCTATCTAGGGTATTGGCTGCATACTGAAAACATAATGACCCCCATTCTAAATAATGATTGCCAAGCTAACCCACTGCACCGGAGATGGTCATAAATGTTAGATGATTTTCAGCAAAAATTACGCCGAGAAGCACAATTGTGGCGAGATGAAGGACTGATTAGTTCGTCACAGTACCAAGACTTAGCAGAACGTTATCGATTTAATAACCTAGAAGCTGCTGCACGCGATCGCTTTGGCATGATGGTGATATCTATAGGTGGTATCCTGTTATTTCTAGGTGTAATTACCTTTGTTGCAGCCAACTGGCAAGTTTGGTCACGGGAAGTCAAATTTATCCTCATGATGAGTTTGTTTCTGTCAACTAGTATCACTGGTTTTTATACATGGATACCAGTTAAACAAAGCAACAATGAAAGAAATAAACAGCAACAAGGCAGACGCATACTCGGAGAAGGATTGCTAATTCTCAGCGCTTTTATTTTTGGCGCAAATATAGTGCTGATGGCACAAATTTTCAACATTAACGGTTCTATACCCGAACTGTTTTTTGCTTGGGGATTTGGTGTTTTGGTCATGGCTTACTTTCTGTCCTTAAATTCCCTGGGAATTATGGCCATTGTCCTGATCCAAATTGGTTATTGGACAGGAAGAGGAGACTTGTGGTATGCCTCTAGCGACTGGAATTGGGTACGGTTGGCAGTTCGACATATGCCTTTATTGTCATGGTTGCTATTTGTACCCTTAGCATATTTTTGTCGCTCACGTTGGATATTTGTCTTAGCAGCCGTAGTTTTTGCTGTGACATTGCAGTTAAATCTCAATCCGCTACCACTGCTGAATTTCTCTGATATGGCTCCTTGGGTGGCATCTTTTGCTTTAGCATTGCCACCTGCATTATTCTGGAGTTATGATGATTTGCTTTTTCCCACAGTAAATTACAGGCTATTTCAACCCTTAGCCCGTAACTTAGCTTTGATATTTTTCGGACTTGTCTTTTATGCCTTGTCTTTTCGTTGGCAATGGGTAGCCCCAAGTTTCAATTCTTTCCTACCCACAAACAGAAGCAACCTGTTTATGTCTCTGCCCGTAATTGATTTAGGGATTTTGAGTGGTTTAGCAGTATTACAATGGTTGTCACTGCTGCGGCTGAGAAATAACCCACCTCGCCGGGAAGTAATTTTCACTATTGCAGTTGTCACCACGTTTTTGGCTTTCATCATCATTACACCTTTCTGGCATCTAGCTATTACCCGCATTGATGAACTAGGCAGTTTCATGTTCAATGTACTTTTGGCGTTTTTAGCAGCGGGACTAATTCGTGAAGGAATGAAATTAAACGACAGACGCACCTTTTGGGGAGGTATGCTATTACTAACACTGCAAATTATTAGCCGCGTGATAGAATACGACACTGATATACTTTTTCAGTCCCTGGTCTTTTTTCTCTGCGGTTCGGCATTAATTAGCGCTGGACTGTGGTTTGAACGTCGCTTACCTGCTGGATCTCGTAATTCGTAATTACTTTTTTGTAGCGGTACTAGTACACCTGCGCGGAAGCCAAAAGTCAAAAAGCTTTTATTTTGGGCTTTTTAACTGTTTAAAATGCTATCCATATTTACGCCGTACTGTACTAGGTTGTAAAATCTCGTTGCTTCATCCTGTTTAGAGGATCTCTGCGTCAGTCCTAATTCTGGAAATCCCAGACAATATCTTGAAAAATACCCCCTCATTTTAGGACTACGCTTATGAGAAGTGATTCCTCTGAATCGAGTAAAAAGAAAACGTTGCCTCCGGAAGTCGAGTTTTCAGAGAAGCTGACTTTTCGAGATTACTTGATTGCTACTGAACAAAAAGCGAACAAGCCTTTACCTATTTGGCGTCTCTTAGTTCCCCTCTTAATTCAAACAGGCATAATTTTGGCGGTTCCCACTCAAGCCATGTATACCAACATTGCCGGTAGGGATGTAATTTTACAAACCTTGCCTCAAAACCCTAACAATGTGGTGCAAGACTTTTCCCTGAACCTCGATTACAACATATCTCGTGTGGACAATTTGCGAAGGCTTCCCGGTTGGGATGATTTACTGAGGAGAAATCAAGGGAGAAATAGACAATTACTACCAGGAACCAACTTGTATGTGATTTTGCAAGAGCAACAATTCTCAGAAGGTGGTGTTCCTAGAGCTTGGAGACCAGTACGAGTAAATAGTACTTTACCCCAGTCTCTTCCTAGTAATCAAGTAGCCTTAAGGGGTGTGTATCAAAATAATGCCATCACTTATGGAGTAGAAACATACTATCTACCAGAACAAGAACGCCAGCAAATTAGTAACGATATCTTTGAATCTGCCCAGCAAATCAGAGGATCAAGAGGTAGACAAATTAGACCCATTACCGTCAGAGTCAGAGTAGATCCTCAAGGTAACGCTGTACCGGTGAGTTTGTGGGTACGCGATCGCAATTATCGCTTTTAATAGACGGAAATTCCCACAAGCTCTGAGTCTGAATGTAGCCTGCTTGTGGGAATAAATATATTTGTTTAATATTTGTTTAATTTTCGTGACGTGCATTCCAGGCTACACAGCAAGCTGCGCCCGCCCCTGCTAATAAACCAGTACTCATGCCTTGCACAGTCTTTTGTACAGGATCTTTGGTCACACAATCGCTTGTAACCTCATCAGATTGCAAGCAAATATTGCTTTCTGCCCAACTTGATGTACCTCCGAGAAGTACACCAGTGAGACTACAGGAAACAACTAGCAGTAACAGGCGTTTAGTTTTTCTATCCATAGATGGATGCGTTAAATACAAAAAATAGTTATTTGACTTTCAACTACTGTACACATTCATGCTGCTAATGTCAGCTGGTTAAATTGATTGTCTACTTATTATCAACCTTTTTCCATAGGTTCGGATAGCTTTTGAGAGCCTTCAATAGTAAAGATAACAGAAGTAGTACCCTTCTTATTGGGCAATGGCTAAATTGACAGAAGATGTCAAAGTAAAACTTGTTCCCCAAGGTACTAACCAGCAGTTATCAGGTTGATGTAATAACTGGTTCCAGACCGCGTTAACATTAAGGAATGTAAAGTCTCGTAATAAATTTTTAGTACAACCTTATATACATAATTAACAATGACGACATCTACAAACACTTTTACCTCAAGCAAAACTTGGATGTGGCAAGGCTTCCCCATTTGCTATCAGAGTCAAGGAAGTAATGGCCCTGCGGTAGTTTTAGTACATGGCTTTGGCGCTTCTTGGTGGCACTGGCGCAAAAATATCCCCGTTTTAGCAGAAAATTGTCGTGTATTTGCTATTGATTTGATTGGCTTCGGTGCTTCAGCTAAACCTCAACCGGGGGAAAAATTTGCTTACACATTAGAAAATTGGGGACAGCAGTTAGCAGATTTTTGCCGTGAAGTAGTCGGTGGGCCTGCTTATTTAGTAGGAAATTCCATTGGCTGTATTGTGGTTATGCAAGCAGCAGTGAGCAACCCGGATATAGCTTTAGGAGTGGCTTTACTCAACTGTTCCTTACGGTTGTTACACGATCGCAAACGGGCTACATTACCCTGGTCTCGTCGCTTTGGAGCGCCCATTCTCCAACGAATATTATCTATCAACCCAGTGGGTAACTTTTTTTTCAATCAAGTTGCTAAACCGAAAACAGTCAGAAAGATTTTGCTGCAAGCCTACGCCAATGCAGAGATAGTAACAGACGAGTTAGTAGATATTCTCACCGCACCGGCAAAAGACCCAGGCGCTGTAGCTGTGTTTCTCGCTTTTACTGCTTATTCTACAGGCCCTTTACCAGAGGATTTGTTACCTTTACTATCTTGTCCGGCAATTATTTTATGGGGAACAGCTGACCCTTGGGAACCAATAAGCTTAGGTAGAGAGTTAGCCAACTACCCACAAGTGCTAAAATTCATTCCCTTAGAAGGGGTGGGACATTGCCCTCAAGATGAAGCACCTGAGTTAGTTAATCCTATTTTACAAGATTGGATTTGGGAGATGGAAAATAGGGGCTAAAGGCTAGGGACGAGAAATTTTCATGCTGACTTGTACTAGGCGTATATTTAATGAACTAACTCGTTGAAAAAACGAAGCCATTGAGGCTTCGCTTCTGAGAATATGCGTTTGCAGACTTGGTAACTTTAACCTTGAGTGTGCCGAAAAAAGTTGTTGATATGTTCTTGTTTCCTTATTGTTTGTGATCAGTGATAAAACTATAGAATTACACAGATTGTAGACTTAGCCAATTTACCACCAGCCTCTACGGCCACGATGGAAACCGCCACCCCACCAACCTCTTCTGTGGTGACCGCCCCACCAACCTCTTCTGTGGTGACCGCCACCCCACCCGAAACCATATCCTCCAGATACATGCTCTTGCTCTTCTGTAGATAAATCCGCCAATAAATCAGATTGGATGACTTGATTTGACATAATCTTTTACCTCGATTTTATTTGTGGTTTGTACACACTTAAGCAAAAAGGAATATAGGTGTGTATTACCTATACTTTTATTTCTAAACATATTTACCGGAGATTAAATGCTCCCAAGGTTATAAAAAAAATAATCATATTTCTACCTTTTGACTCATGATAAATTTGAATTTAATTCAAGTTAAAGTTACTGTTATTAAAGACAAAACATCTGTAAATATAATTTGATAATATCTTTACCTATTGATTTTCTGTAATTTCAAAAATAAGCTCATCAAATAGATTTAAGAGGCAAAAAAAAGCTCTCTCCTAGTAGAAGAGAGGCTTTTGCTATAACTCTTATCTGATAAAGCAAGAATGAGATGATAATGTTTCTAGGGATTTGATGTTTAGTAGAATACTTAACAAGTATCCTCTAAGACTATTCTTTGTCTGTGTTTTTAGTAACGATTAAAAGAGTATGGTTGAGGTCTTCTGCTACGTTGCCCTGCAATGAAACCTAAAATGCGAACTGGGAAACTGTTACCACTAGAATCAGTCAAAATACCATTCACGGTAATATCAGGTCGAGGTTTCCTACCCCAGAATCTTCTTCCACCAGATAAATTTTGTTGTTCTTCTGCGGATAACTCCGCAAATAAATCGGATTTGATGATATAAGATGACATAATTTATTGCCTCAATATCGTACATACAATGAGAAAACACCTATCCTAGAAAAATCTTAAATAGGTGTAGTTTTACGGCTAAGGCTTCCAGTTATACCGTAAATAATGTGGTTGCTAAGTAGTCACAACTATTTGCATTAAAGTGTGTAGGATCAAAATTTTTATGGTAGCCATATATTGGCAGGTTCTATTTTCTCTCTAAGATAGTATTTTCATACCTCCAGAAGACAGAATGAAACTGCCAATTTTCTCCTAAGAAAAGTTTTATTTAGGAGCAAATTATATGGCTATTTTCCTCACTCCAAAAATTGCAAATATTAACCTAGGTCACTAGTCTTCTTTATCTTTTTTTGGCTTAACTACTTCAAGTATTCCAGTAAGCCGGATGGGATAACGACGAACGCGATCGCCTGTGGGAAATTCTGTACTTTGCTCATCATCTTCCCCATTTTCCACATCCATTTCATTTTGTCCACCAGAAAGAAGTTCTTGTTCTTCTGCGGATAAATCTTCTAGTAAATCCGATGCGATGATTTGGTTTAACATAAATCATTGACCTCACTTATTTACATAGGTGGTTATACACCTATGTTTTAATTATTAATTATTGGCTGATAATTTAAATTACTCTCAAGACAGAAAATAACAAAAACGATCTATATCTTTTGATTTATAATAATATTTTATATATATATTTTAACATTTTCCAGCCAAATAGAGAGCCATCAATCATGACTCTCTAACTTTATTAATATTGAATTGACACGCAAACCCATTTGACTCATTTATCTTGATTAATGTAAATGAGCATCTTAGTGAAAGTCCGAAATAATTATTTAAAAATCATCAGATTTATCCAAAAATATGGCGAAAAATCTGAATCATGGTAAATGTTATTTTTAGACATGACATCACCTACTCACACCGAAAATAATTTCATAATGCTAAAAATTTTAAATGCTCTCCTTGATGCGATATAAAAGTATCTTGAGTCCCTTGTAATTGAACTTGTCCTTTTTCTAACATCACAATCCAATCAGCTCGATGGATGACACTGGGACGGTGAGTTATGAGGATTGTAGTTTTGCCTTTGCGATATTCTAATATCTGATCTAAGACGCTAGCTTCACTAACTGGGTCTAGCCCTGCGGTGGCTTCGTCTAAAATTAGTACAGGTGGATTAGTGAGAATGCCTCTGGCGATCGCTAGTCGTTGTCTTTGTCCACCAGAAAGATTGGCCCCAAATTCGCCCAACACGGTTTGGTACTTATTGGGTAATTGGCTAATAAAGCTGTCTGCATCAGCGATATGACAAGCGTGAACAATTTCCTCAAAGGGGATATGAGGCATTCCTAGACGGAAATTCTCTAAAATTGAGCGACTCCAGAAATGAGGTTCTTGGGGTACATACACCACTTGTTGTCTGAGACAATCAAGGGCCAAATCTTGGAGATTATACAAACCAATGCGGATATTGCCAGAAGTCGGTTGATATAAGCCTGCTATCAGTTTGGCTAAGGTACTTTTGCCACAACCAGATTTACCAATCAAGGCGATCGCCTGTCCACCGGGAAGCTTAATCGAAAAATCTTCTAGCAAGTCAATTCTACCGGGATGATGAAATGTCATGTGGGAACAATGAATATCTGCACTCCCCGATATTTGCGCTACAGGCTTTTGACTACCTCCCACCACTTCTGGTGTCGCATCGATAACTTCTAAGAGGCGAGAAATGGCTGTTTGAGAACGAAAATAGTCGTCAACTAAACCAACCACCGAATTAATCAAATTTAGGACATTGATTTGCAAAGCATTAAAAGCCAGCATTTGACCAATTGTTAATTGGCCCCGAATTACTAAAATACTACCTAGTCCTAATAAAGCTACACCACCAATGGTCGAAAATAGTCTCGCCAGAGTACTGTTAATAATTCCGATTTGCACAGTACTAAATGTCAAATTAGCCAGGCGACCAAAACGACTTTGAAATTCTTCCCAGAATTGAGGTGCAGCATTTGTAGTTTTTAGTACCTGCGCCCCCTTAAATGTTTCCACCAATACGCCTTGATTTTCTGCCCCTAAAACTAAAAGATTGCGGGTTTTTTGTTGCAGGATAGGTAAAAAAGGCAAGGTGGATAAAGTCATTAAAGCACCAAAAAATATCACTGCTAGTGTTAACTGCCAGCTATAAAACAGCATTAGGCAAAAAGAAACCACTGCAATAAAAAACTGGCTTGGTAAAAGAATTACTATCTGCGATACTAACTGGTTAATATCATTAATATCTCGTAATCGACTAGTAATTTCACCACTACGACGGGCTTCATAATAATTTAAAGGTAACTGGAGAATTTTCCGCCCAAACTCCAAAACTAATCCTAATTGCAGCCTTTGACTAAAGTGAGCAATCATCGTAGATTGCAAGAATTGTAGAGTACCGCCGAATACAGTCATTACCACAACTGCTGCCACTACAACAGTGAGTAACTGAGTATCTCCCCGAATCAGAACATCATCTGTCAGCAATTGGATTAAAACGGGAGTACCCAAAGCGAGTATACCCAAGACAATGTTGATCAATAAAACCTGAGTTAGCAAACCACGATAAGGCAGAATACGCTTAATAAAGCGTCCCAAACCACCCATTGGTTTATCTTGGGGCTGATCAAAAAAGCGCTCTGGATCTGGTTCCAGTAACAGCATCACCCCATTCCAAGCCGCTGTTAACTCGTCGCGGGTAACATAACGGATGCCCACCGACGGATCAGCAATGGCGTACTTTTTGCCTCGTTGGTTATATAAAACTACCCAATGATAGCCTTGCCAATGGATGATAGCGGGCAACTGTACTTCTTTGATTCTGTCTATGATTTCCGGCGAAGCTTTCACTGCTCTGGCATTAAAACCCAGATTCTCACAACCACGTTTTAGACCTAATAAAGTTGTTCCTAGTTGTCCAGTTCCTACTGCTTCTCGACTGCGATTGATACTTAAAAACCGTCCATAATGTTTGCAGATTGAAGCTAGACAGGCTGCACCACAGTCTTCTTCACTTAACTGTAAAACGCACGGGTAATTATTAAGAGGTTTGAATAGACCAAACATGGACACCAGACCTGATAAATGTTCTTAATTCGTAGTCCCCAGTCCCCATTGCCCCTTATCCCTAATCCCTAGCTCCTAGTCCTAAAAGTTAAACATCTACAAGCAATCTAGCTTTGCGGAGAATGAATTTAAGTACCGTTTCTTGACGGGAAATAATATCGGCTCTACCTTCCATACCAGCTTTGAGATGACATTGACGATCGCCTCTACCTACATATGTGGTTTTTGGCTCAATCATTGCTTCATAGGCAACCTGAGTAGTTTTTTGCTCGGCGCTATTGTTGCCCACTGGTAAGGCATCTGGGGCAATAGTTCTCACTGTCCCGTGGAGAGTACCATATTCTGGATAAGGACAAGCGGAAACCTGCATTTGCACTTTTTGACCAGGTTTTACTTTGTCGATATCTTGAGCTTGGACAAAAGTTCTAATCAGTAATGGCGCATTGAAAGGGGCAATTTGAGCAATGGGTTGAGTGCTTTGCACTACTTGCCCAGGATTACGCAGATTCAATTGCAACACGGTACCTGTAATTGGTGCGCGAATCACACTCTGATGTAGATCAGTTTCTACCTGTTGTAGTTCTTTGCGCCCCTGAGTCAGTTGCTTTTGCAGTTCTAGACGCTGCTGAAGTAGGGTTTCTCGTTCTCGATTCAAACTGGCTAAGGTAGCTTCTCCAGTTGCTTGTTCCTGCTTAATTCGTTCAGCTGCTACGGTGACAGCCGCCTGACTAGGATTGATAGTGGTTTTAGCTTTTTCCCGGTTGACTTGCGCCACTTGTAAGGCTTGTTCTTTTTCCTCCATTAAATCTTTCGCATTAGCTTTGGCTTGTTCTAGCTTGGCTTGAGCAGACTTAACGGCTTGTTCTCTTTCTTCCATTAAGTTTTTCGCATTAGCTTTGGCTTGTTCTAGCTTGGCTTGAGCAGACTTAACGGCTTGTTCTTTTTCCTCAAAGAGATTGCGCGAAATTGCTCCCGATGCCATTACTGACTGTAATCGGTCGTGTTGGATCTTGGCTAAATTCAAAGCTACTTCAGCTTCTTGTACAGTCGCCGCTATCAAATTATCCTGCTGCAAGCGATCGCGTTGGGCCTGGGCTAAATTCAAAGCTAATTCTGCTTCTTGTACAGTTGCAGTTAATAAATTATTTTGCTGCAAGCGATCGCGTTGCACTTTCGCTAACTTCCAGGCGGCTTCTGCTTGTGTCAGATCTGCTGTAGTTGTAATTCGCTGATCTTCATATTGGCGCTCAGTCGCAGTGAGTTCGGCTTGAGCCGCAATCATTGTCCGGTTAACTAAGGTTCTTTGCGCCAAAATTTGATTGCCGATTTCACTGAATTGAGCATCAATTTGATTCAGTTGTAATTGAGTCTGCTGAATACTGTTTTCTAGTTGGCTTTTTTGTGTCTGGAGCCGGGAATCATCAACGTAAGCAATGGGATCGCCTTGATTCACCACTTGATTTTCTCGCACGGTGATTTTTTGCACGGTTCCTACCACCGCAGATTGCACAACCCGCAGTTCTCCTTTTGGTCGGATACTTGCCGGCGCTTTAACTGTGACTTTGTAATTCAAAATAGATGTGAGGCCAGCCCCGGTTATAAATATAGTCAGCAGAAATAAGGCTCCGATATTTGTCCATTTACTCAGACGGGGCAGAAACTCGTTAGCCTCGACTAGATGCAGTTCTTCTGCCGTAGGCTCATTAAAATTATGCCACGAATGGTTTTCTGGGTGAGGTAAGAAGTTCACGGTAATGCACCTTGGTGTTAAATGAAAATAATTAATGTGGTGAAACCCAGATTTTTGCTTGGTGCGATAAATTTTGCAGAAATTGCTCGTTAATAGAAGTATTTAGCTCATTGACTCAGAATAAATATGGTCAGTAAAACTATTAGCGATCGCTTTGTTTTGGACTAAAAGGTGAAATGGTAGTTTATGATGCCAAAATTAGCCCACATCATGATTTATGATGTTCTATAATTAGAGATGGGGAACGAGAAAGGAGTACGCTCAAACTCTCTCAAAGACCTCACTTACGTTGGGCGAGTTGTAATTAACTCCTCTCTCCCCTTTTCATTGGCAAATTGCAAGTTAGTTATTCCAGGCTGGAAAGCAAATGAATTTCTGTCGCATCACTAGATAAAAACATTGTTGCCCCAGAATTTACATCAGAAATTTGACTATTAGATTCGCTAATATTTCCTTCGGGACTACTATTGTTGTTTGTCTTTGTTGTTGCTGCCATTCCTTGAGTGAAATTATTATTACTCCGGTGAGAATTAGCACCATCAACTAATAGCTGCTGCTGTCTGGTGGATAATTCTAACTCGACAAACCAATCCAATGTAATTATTTGATGTTACATGATTGTTAGCCTCACTTACGTACATAAGTCTGTAACTACCTAAGACCTCAACTATAAGCACTGTTTGTTAGGAAGTCATAAATCTCCAGATAGAAATCAATATTGTATATTTACTCCTCAAAGTAGATACAAAATCTTTTATTTTTTCTAGATATACTAATATCTCAAGAGAAGAAATAGTCAATATTCGATGTTTTTGCAGGTATCTTATCAAATACTCGATTTGTCCCCGACGTTAGCGTAGCTTCCCGTCGGTATCGCTCATCCGTAATTGAAAAATGTTCAGGTTTTTAGAGATACAAATATGCGTAAATAATTGCCATTGATGAATAATTTTTAATTTATTTGTAAGGTAATAACTCAATTAACATAAATGCTACGGCCGCACTACCTAAAGGAACGGTCAAATTATCAATCCCCAAAAATGAAATGGCTTCTAAACTTGTAGCAACGCAGGCGATCGCTAGTGATACTACCCAAGTTACCCACGTGTTACCTTGGACACTCAGCAAAATTATACTACTGATAAAATAGCTGACTAAGACCATCGTTAATGAACCTTCCCAGCTTTTTTGCGCTCCCAAAACTTTATACTTATGTTGCCCAAAGCGTTGCCCAATCAATGCCGCTAGCCCATCGCCCCATGCCATGACCATAATGCCTATAGCAGCGTATTGGGGCTGTTGGATATGCCAAAACCAGGCTATTAAAATACCCACACTAACAGCATAAAAGAATGTCCCTAAACTTTGTCGTCCCACGCTATTGATACCGGGAAGAATGGGAAATCGGTATGATAATAAGGTGATGGCACTCGCAACAACTGAAGCTGTAATGCCTACAATGGCCGGTATATTAAGCCACCAAGCTAGTAAAATTACGTTGCCAGTGCCAATGTGAACTATTTTTCTGACTATTTCTGGATCGCCTTTAGCAAAGCGATGTACCACCCATGCGATTAATAGGATGCATGACACCCAAACTGCAACTATAGTAATTTGCAGCCACGAAGATGAAATAGATGTTAAATCGACAATTGAGGATAACAAAGAATCTACAAGATAAGATTTTTAGGTTTATTACTAATCTATAGGATCTGAGTGATTGTGATGAAACTATTATTCATTTGGTTGATTAAAGGTTACAGAATGTTTATTTCACCAATGTTTCCCCCGACTTGTCGCTTTCAACCCACTTGTTCGATGTATGCCATACAAGCCATTGAGAGATTTGGTGTATGGCACGGTGGGTGGATGGCGATTCGGCGGATTTTGCGTTGTCATCCCTTTCATCCCGGTGGTTATGATCCGGTTCCAGAGTCTAAGTCACATTGTTGTGACCACACTCGGCTGGATTCTGACCAGGAAACGTAAGGAAAAAATCATTCAAGCAATTCTTGATCAGGAACAGTTAAATGGTATGAATAGCTGCTCAAACCCTCAAATTGGCAGAATTTCATGATTCACCAGCTAGTTTTGCCGAAATTATACCTTGGGATTCCAACACAGCAGCAACTCGTAAAATTAAAGCTTCGTTGTCGGGTGCAGCGATTAATTGCACACCTAAAGGTAAGGCGTTAGGGCGCTGAATGGGTACTGATAAAACAGGTAAGCCGATGAAAGATAATGGTTGTGTGAATAACCCCAAATGAGGACGCACCAGAATTTCTTCTCCATCTAAAATCATGGTTTGCTGACCAATTAATGGTGCAGAAATAGGTGTGGTGGGAGCAAGAATTAGATCGACACTTTGAAATATTTCCCGCAGGCGATCGCCATACCATCTCCGAAAACGTTGTGCTTGTAAATACCAGCTACTCGGTATTAATGCCCCAGCTAAAAAGCGATCGCGTGTAGCGGGGTCAAAATCCTGGGGACGCGACTGTAATTTGTCTAAATGCAGATTTGCCCCTTCGCTAGCTGTAATCACAAATGCTGCTGCCCTAGCACGCTGGGCTTCAGGTATGATTACATACTCAGTTACATTTAAAGCCTCAGCTACCTTTTGCACGGCTGCCAAGGCTTCTGGTGCTACACCTTGAGTGAAGTAATCTCCAGCAATGGCAATTTTGATACCAGATATACCTTGATTGAGTTGGGGTACACATAATTCCGGTAGATGCTGGGTACAAATCGGATCGCGCTGATCTTCTCCTTGAAGCACATCAAAGGCTGTAGCAATGTCTTGTACCGAGCGCGCAAATGGGCCAATATGGTCAAAACTGCTAGAAAATAAAGCTACCCCAGCCCTAGATAAACGCCCATAAGTTGGTTTAAAACCAAACACGCCACACAAAGCCGCCGGGACGCGAATAGAACCGTTAGTATCAGAACCCAGTGTCAGAGGAACTAACCCAGCCGCCACAGCCGCTGCCGAACCACCAGAAGAACCACCGGCAATTCGTTGTACATCATGGGGATTGCGAGTAGCACCATAATGGGAATTTTCTGTGACAAACCCATAGGCATACTCATCCATATTTAACGCGCCAACCAATATTGCACCGGCTTGTTTTAACTTGGCTACTGCGGTGGCATCTTGGGTAGCTGGGGGATTTTCGGCGTTAATTTTTGAACCTGCCAAAGTTATTAATCCAGCAATATCGTAAAGATTTTTGACAGCAAAAGGTACGCCAGCCAAAGCACCAGGGTTATTACCTTGGGCAATTTCTTCGTCAATTTTGGCAGCATCTACCAAAGCGGTTTTTGCAGTTATTGCCGTAAAACAGTTGAATTGATGATTGCGAGCATTAATTTCTGCTAAGGCACTCTGGGTAACTTCCACTGCGCTAACTTGGCCTATACGCACAGCAGCAGCTATTGATACAGCATCAGCTGAGTGAATATTCATCATTCAAACTAAAAGTAAACTTTATAAATACATTCCTTGTGCAAAATCCTGTTTAAATGCATCAAGTCTGGCGTTCATTTCCTGAGTCAGATTTTCTATAGATGTATCACTGCTTAAAGTAGGTTGTGCATTCTTGGCAATATGCATTAATTGTGATTTAGATTCTTGTTGCCTTACCCAATCACGAACTAAACGAATTGGAGATAAGATATCTCGTTTTTGATTAGGATGATGTAACCGCTTTATATGTGATGGTTGATAGTTTACACCTACAGATTGGCACCAGTCTTGCCACTTAAATTGTAGAATAGTGGGGTTAGTAATTATGGGAACCCAAGGTACACGCAGGGCATCGGCAATAATAGCACCATGCATAGCTTCTGCTAGTAGAACTTCTGTTTCGTTAATAGACGATAAAACTTTTTCTATTGACCAGCGTGGATCAATATATCCAAATCCTAGACTCTTACAGACTAAACTCCAACTGGTTCCAGCTAGCTCGAAATGAGGCATATAAGAAAATTTATATACTTTTTTATGGCTATAATTATCAAATAAATTTCTAATTAATACCGCTCCATCTGTTACGGCTAATTTATCGGAAACACCCAATGCTTGGGCTGATAGTGGGCCACGTAGACAATAAATTTTATAAGTATCATTTAGCTGTGGTATTCCGTTTCCATAACCTACACCTGTACCAAATATCGCTCTTAAACGAGAATTTTTGGTTTTGAGCGGTAATCTATCATTAATAAGAGTACCTATGCCCACAAAAGTAGTTGTTTGGTTATCATCAATTACACCAGGGATTAATTTGTCCCATAACCAAGGATTAAGTTGATCACCAAAATTCTTTTCTCGGTAATAAAGCAGCTTCATATTTTTGCCCTTCCTTGGTAATATCGATGATGTTAGCGATGATTTATATACGGTTTTCTATTTTGAGGATATTTACAAAAATTAGACTACAAATCACATCTAAAAAGGCAATTTTACTAATATATTGATGTAGAAATGTTCTGTTTTCAACCATTGTTTAAATACTGCTAATGTTTCTATGTTTTGCTAATAAATAAAAATAATTGAAAAGCCGCGATCGCTTGAGCTACGGCATACTTTTTCACTACAGCATCTCAGTATTCATCTCTTGGCTGGAAATTCCACAATCAGGCAATTTGCTCCATAGACTTAATCACTTCTTTGTAAAGACTCTTTGATCAAGCTGTAAATATTTAATGTATTTTATATGAAGTTTAATAAGTAACACTATAACAGCCTGCTATTACTTTTGTGTAATATTACGCAAGCTTCATGAAAAATTTATATTGTCCAATAATTTTGCCAATGTGATGAAACATCTACAGGTTGACAAACCCCAACTACACGCACAAAACTTTACCCGTAGGAACTGAATCCTTACAGGCTGGGGAGGCGTTTATCCTCTGGAATCATGGTTTAAATACGGGTGCAGCTTCGATATCTTCAGGTAAAGGAAACTCATTTACAAGTTGTGCGATCGCTTGTATTTTCGCAAAATTCTCTACCACGCCATCGCGTTCGGTATCTGTTAACTGCAAATCCAACAATAATGCCATTTGCTCAACATAGGTAACCACATCAAAATTTTTACTTACCATGCTTACTTGCCTTTAATTTAGGATAAGCAATCCGTTTATGGTGGAATTGCTGCCAAACTTCCACAAATATTTGAGCAATTTCGGTCATTTCTTCCCGTGTCAGCCCTGAATCTACTAATTGATTATCTTGCCATCTAGCACGGAGAATATTATTCAGCATTGTTAAGGCTTGTTCGGGTGTGGCATCTTTAAGCGATCTCAGTGCGGCTTCACAAGAATCTGCTAACATGACTATTCCAGTTTCCCGTGATTGGGGAATGGGGCCGTCATAGCGAAAATCAGCCTCATTGACTGTTAAATTAGGGTCTTCTTGGGCCATTTCCTGGGCTTGATGATAAAAATAAGCAATCAGCATGGTTCCTTGATGTTCAGGAATAAAAGCTTGAATCGCTGTGGGTAAAAGCTGTTTTCGCGCCATTATTACCCCTTGGCTGACATGCTTTTTGATAATTTCTGCACTCTTCCAAGGATCATTAATTTCTGTTTCGTGTTTATTCGGCCCCCCCATTTGATTTTCAATAAAGCCTAAGGGGTCGTGCATTTTGCCGATATCGTGATATAATGTTCCAGCCCTAACTAGTTCGACATTACATCCGAGTTTTTTGGCAGCAGCTTCAGCCAAGGTAGAGACAAACAGGGTATGTTGAAAAGTACCAGGGGTTTCTGTAGCTAGTCGTTTTAATAAAGGGCGATTCGGATTAGCTAATTCAGCTAACCGAATGGGGGTGACTAAATCAAAGAATTTTTCTAAATAAGGACTCAAGCCCAAGGCTACAATACTCCAGGCTAAACCGGATAAAGCGAATAAGCCTGCGCCTTGCAAAACCATATACCAGCCTGAGCCAAATACAGCACCAATGAGCAGCTTCATAATTAGGTACGTACCACCTTGAGTTAAGGCAATAGCAACACCTAATAATGCTAGTTCTTCACGCGATCGCAATCTTTTCGCCATACTACTGCCCAATATTCCCGCCGCCCCACCAGCTAAAAGGGCAATGATGCTGACTTCTGTAGTAATGGGTAAAATTAGTAACAATAGTCCCACTACTGTTACACCCAAAGCAGGTGCATAAAAGCTCCCCAACAATAAACCAACGGCGCTCCAAGTTGTATAGGGTATGCCCAAGGCTAGCACTCCCGGCGTACTCAGGGTCAGTAGTAGGACTAACAAGTAATCACGTTGTCGCAATTTACACTTCATCTGTCTTTCCACCAGCACAAAAATGCCAATGGCGGCTGTGACAACGCTGGCTAATTTCGTTAACCCTAGCCAATTATTTTCCCGGCGGATTAATTGATAATGCTCTAGGACATCAAAGTGCCATTGTGTAATGTTCTCGCCCTTAATAACAATTACTTCACCTTGAGGCACTTCCACCATCACAGGTGATACTCCAGCGGATGCTTGCTGTACGCGTTGTTGCGTTTCTTCTTCATCTTGCTTTAAATTCGGTTGCAACACAGCTATTAACAGCCTACTTGCCAATGGTTCAGCATTTTGGGGTACAAATGCTTGTATTTGTAGGCTCACCGCACTCTGTAAAATACTTGATGGTAATCCTGGGGGAATCCCCTGTGTCAAAATTCTCTCGGCGCTGCGACGGATTCCGCTTTTTGTGGTTGTCCACTCGTTATCTGATAATTCCAGGAGGGCCGTTTCACTGTAAATTTTTTGGGAGTGGGGATTTTCTCTAGATAACAATTGTAGCTGGGCTTGGGCGTATGTTTTGCGGACTTGGGCCGTTTGGGTGATGAGTGCAGATAAACTTGGCTCTGAAGTTGTCGCACGATAAGCTTTGAGTTCTTCTACCGCTTGAGTAAAGAAGGTTGTTGGAGCCACACTCACCGGTTGGACTTCTAAAGGAGACAGATACAAAGGTAAATTACCGGAGTTAATAAAAGTCGATAACGATTGTTGTTCTGCATGGGGTGAACCTGTGGATGTGGGAAATAAAGGCAAATAAGCAGCAGTGGGTACTGGCTGTGCTATACCACTTTGATGTCTACTCGAATTAGCTTTTGGCCTAGCAGCTAAAAACCCGGATCGTTTTTGGCTAGTAGTCTGATTTTCTAAAGTTATCAGCAGTGTTTGCCATTCTGAAGCAGAACAAGAGCGAAGATAATGCTGAGTCGGGATGGATAAAACTGATGTATCAAAAAAAGGAAAAGATCCAGCAATAGCGCGAATTTTATTGCCTTCGTCTAAAAGTTGCTGTAAAGTTTTGTCGATTTTTTCAGTCTTGGGGACATCGATCATCAAAACTGGGATAGAACTTCTACTGGCGGCTTGGCGTTGTGCTGCTGTTTCTTCTTGATTCTCGATGCTAGCAGTATAAGGCGCTCTGATTGTTTGAGGTGCAGGAGTTCCTACTGTCAGCTGGGGTTGATTATATAGTTTATGCCCCATTACCCCTGTTAGGGAAACTACAGCGATCGCTACAACAACAGAGGAACGCTTTTCATGCACCCAGCCTAGACGTACTGCATCAATCCTACGTTGAATTCTGACCGATTTTGCCATTGTTCTGAGCGCTAATTCTTGTTGTTGGTGTTCGCTTTTATTGTTGATTTTTGATAAATATAGTTGTAAACGACTGCGGATTTTACTTTGAAGTTCATCAGATTGCCTGATACAGCTTTGACTTCTTACTGTCCCTAGCCAATATCTTTTACGGCGTCGTGCTTTGTAGCGTCGTCGCCAGCGAGTTAGTTGCTTGGTCAAAGACCAAAAAAACCTTTGCTTGTTCATGACCCCAGTTGCTTACTTTGATAACTCAAAACAAGACAATCCTGAGAAAAGTTCTAGCAGTGGGATCTGGTTGAAGCCGATGGGCCACAATAGCTACCTACAGATTAAAGTTATGTGTTGATGAGGAAGTTACAGAGTAAAAACTACTAAATTTTCTAGTTTTTAGCTGGTGTTTTACACTGACACGTTGAACAGTGACAATGGCATTAACGCAACCGGATGACATGGGGAGCCGCAAAGACGCAAAGCCTAGACTGTTCGTCAGACTTGACACATCCTTCCTCTGGAAACTCCCTAGTATGTAGGGCAATATCATACACTCCTGACCACACCGCAACAAGTGCATCAGATAATTCTAGCATTTGGGAAAAACTGGCTAGTTCCCAAGTTGCTAAGTTTTCTGGAGACAATAAAATGCGCCACTTGACGGGGATTCCCGCTGTGCTGTTATCAGCTCCTGACAAAGCACCTGTAATGGCACTGATCATTTGTGAATAGTGTAAAGTCCTAGTTGTTTGTCGCCCGAAATTGTCCTTGTGATTAGCCCGCAAAACTGCCAGACGAAAATCTTCCCTGGTGCTGAGAAAGCAGTAAAATGCCATTGCTATCACATTACTCGGCTCTGCTTCGCGACAAAATTCTGCTTGCGCTGTTGCTAACCCAAAACCTCCATGCAACAATTCATGAACTTTTAGTAATTTTTGTGTTAATGGTGTCGGTGTTTCGCCAATAAAAGCGATGATTTCGGGAATTAGGGAGGGGGGGTGAAGTTTTTCTGTGAGAGATTGTGCGATCGCATATCCTACTGCTAGGGCGCCATCTCTTACCACTGGGTCATCATGCCATATTTGCAATACATGTAATAAATTTTGTCGCAGTTTACTTGTATTTTCATGAAAAAAAAGAGCCACTGGTAACGTGGCAATAATAGCTGCTGGCGAGGTTTGATCAGTTATATCTAAATGAGGAGATTTTTGATGATAACGTTCTAGCCAGTTATCTACATCTAATTTACCTAGCTCAATTAAACTTTTAGTACCCAGAACGGCTATTTTACCGACTTCTGAGTCAATTGGTGATTGCTTATAAGTATTCTGGGCAATAATTTCACCCAGCAATGTCCCGACAAAAGTAGCTCTAAACCGATGATTTAGTGAATAATGCATATTCAGAAAAAACTATTCGTTATTTCTTAAATGATGCACTAGAGCCTGTAGGCCCAACAAATAACTGTGGACGCCAAAACCACTTATTTGCCCGATAACTACGGCTGCTATATAAGAATGATGGCGAAAGTCTTCTCGGCGGTAAATATTGCTTAAATGCACTTCTACTGTAGGTAGGTTAACACCAGCGATCGCATCCCGCAAAGCTACACTTGTGTGAGTGTAAGCTCCGGCATTAATCAAGATTCCCTGATGTTTTCCTAAGGCGCCATGAATAGTATCTACTAAAACCCCTTCATGATTTGACTGCACGGGGGTAATCTCCGCCTGAAATTTGATAGCTTCCGCTGCTAAGAATTGATTAATTTCAGCCAAAGTTAAAGCACCATAAATACCTGGTTCTCTTTGTCCCAGTAAATTTAGGTTTGGCCCGTGCAGGACTAAAATACTTATAGGAGACGACAACTTCAATACCTTCAGGCTTTTAACGACGACGCGATCGCTCATTTACAGGAATCGGAATCAATTCCGGCTCCCGCTCACCTTCAGGCCCTAGCAGAGCTTCAATGAGCTTGCCTGCCATCTCTTTAAGTCTTTCTAGTACCTTTTCTATATAGTCCATTGAACTGACGGCTCCTGAGATACTACCTCAATTTTTTGACTAACAGTTACGCAGAACTGGCGTACTTTTGCACCTCTAGTTAGAAACTGGGCTAATACGAACTTCCGCATTTCGGGAGTGAGCTACTGGGAAAAATTGGTGTTGTGGTCTCCCTTACTTTATTAGAGTATCACATTACAAACCGACCGGGCTGCTTGTAAAGCATGAAGGATATTCTTGATCCCGAGTCAAGAGTCCATAGGTAGAAAGTTTTACCACAACTAACTATGGACTTTTGATTTTAGAAGTTAATTAAACTTCTGCATCATTTTTTTTCGCCCCAGTCTTGGTTGATTTAGCAGTTGACTTGGATCGAGAAGTTGTTGATTTACTCGTTTTGCGAGTAGATTTCTTTGTCGATGTTTTGGCTGCTAATAATGGCAACGCCGTAGCTAGCGTCACATCCTCCACTGATTGCCCTTCTGGGATACTGACATTAGTTTTGCCGTGCTTAATATAAGGGCCATAGGGGCCATCATAAATATTCACTGGCGTACCATCTTCAGGATGCGCGCCTAGTTCTCGTAACGCTGCTTTAGACTTGCTGCTACTAGAACCACGTCCTTTTTTAGGTTCAGATAACAATTCCAATGCCCGTTCCAGAGAAACTGTCAGCACATCATCACCAGCTTTGAGCGAGCGATAGTCTTTTCCTTCTTTGCCTTGGTCATGAACGACGTAAGGGCCAAAACGTCCCAAACTAGCTTGAATTTTACTGTTGGTTACCGGGTGCATTCCCAATGTCCTGGGTAAAGCTAAAAGACCCACAGCCATTTCCAAGGTGACATTTTCTGGAGTGACACCTTTGGGTAAGGAAGCTTGTTTAGGTTTGGGATTCTCTTCGGTCTTGTCGCCCAATTGAACGTAGGGGCCATAAGCACCAATTTTTACATAAATCGGTTCGCCAGTTTCGGGATGCCTACCTACTTGGTCAGGCCCTACAGTTTTTTGCCGCAGTAGTACTTCTACCTGTTTGGGGTCGAGGTCAGATGGTGTGAGGTCTTTGGGAATTGAGGCCGTAACCACAGTGCCATCATTGTCAACTTCGATGTAGGGGCCATATTTGCCAATCCGGACTTTGGCATCTAAATTTTCCAGTAATACAGTTCTGGCTTGGCTGGCATCAATTTGACTTTCCTGTTCTTTAACTAAAGTTTCTAAGCCTTTATCTCCCAGATAAAATTCCCGCAAATAGGGTAACCACTTCGCTTCGCCTGTGGCAATGTCATCTAGAGTTTGTTCCATCTTGGAGGTGAAACTAGGATCTACGACATCCGGGAAATGCTTTTCTAACAGATTGGTGACAGCAAAGGCGGTAAAAGTGGGAATCAGAGCATTACTCACCAATTGGGCATAACCTTTATCGATGATTGTGCCAATGATGCTGGCATAGGTACTCGGCCGACCAATGCCTTCACTTTCTAAGGTTTTCACCAAAGTAGCTTCGGTATACCTCGCTGGCGGTTGAGTTTCGTGACCCACGGCTGACAAATCGGTACAATCTGGATGATCTCCCACTTTCATACTGGGCAAAATCACTTCCTGATCTTCCAGTGCGGCATCTGGGTCGTCTGAACCTTCGACATAAGCACGTAAAAATCCTGGAAAGTCAATGCGTTTACCAGATGAGCGAAAGCCAGCGTCTTCAACTTGCAAATGCACACTAATTTGGGTTTGCCGACAATCAGCCATTTGGCTAGCCACGGTACGTTTCCAAATCAAGTCGTAAACAGCCAATTCCCGACCGCTTAAACCCGTTTCTTGGGGAGTGCGGAAAGTGCTACCCGCTGGACGAATAGCTTCGTGAGCTTCTTGTGCGCCTTTGGATTTGGTGGTGTATTGCCGGGGTTGGGGGCTGAGATAGTTTTTGCCGTACAGTTGTTCAACACAGCTACGCGCCGCAGTGATTGCCTGGTCTGACAAATGCACCGAATCTGTCCGCATGTAGGTAATATACCCTTGCTCATACAAATTCTGGGCAATCCGCATGGTGTCTCTGGCCGAAAGGCGCAGTTTCCGGTTGGATTCTTGTTGCAGCGTCGAAGTAGTAAACGGTGGTGCGGGTTTGCGCGTTACTGGACGCTCATCAATTTCGGTAACATTCCATATTTTCCCGGTGAGGCGTTCCTTTAGGGCTATGGCTTGTTCTTCGTTGAGTAACAAGACATTGCGACCTGCGGCAATTTGACCAGTAGATGCATCAAAATCGCTACCAGTGGCAATTTTCGTTCCTCCCAATGTAATCAACTGCGCTCCAAAGGGAGTTTTTTCCTGTAACAAGCTAGCTTTTAAATCCCAGTACGTACCTTCATGAAAGGCCCGACGTAGGCGTTCCTTTTTCACTAAAAGTCGCACAGCTACAGATTGTACTCGCCCAGCAGATAACCCCCAGGCGATTTTTTTCCACAGCAAGGGAGACAGGGTATAGCCAACTAATCGATCCAATATCCGCCGCGTTTCTTGGGCCCGAACTAACTGCTCGTCAATATTGCGGCAGTTTTTCAAAGCTTTCTTGATGGCGTCTTGGGTAATTTCGTGAAACACCATTCGCTTGGTGGGAACTTTTGGCTTGAGCAGCTGGTATAAATGCCAACTAATGCTTTCACCTTCCCGGTCTTCGTCAGTTGCCAGAATCAGTTCATCTGCCTCTTTAAGGGCATCTTTGAGCTGGGTGACAACCTTCTTTTTGTCTTTGGGGACAACATACACCGGTTCAAAGTCGGCGTCTACATTTACCCCCAGCTGCGCCCACCGTTCCGCTTTCACAGCGGCGGGAATTTCACTAGCTGATTGGGGTAGGTCACGGACGTGACCCATAGACGCTTCCACCCGATAGTCTTTTGGCAGGTAGTTGCGAATGGTACGAGCTTTGGTCGGAGATTCGACGATGACGAGAGTTGACATGGAAATTTCAAGAAAAAAAGTAGCTGCTAAGCTAAACAGTCAAATTGAAGTAATTTCGGTGAAATGTCAAGATAAAACGTCACGCTTAAGGCTGTGATTTAATCCTCACACAAATTACCTGCTAGGGCGAAAATACGCTAAATCAATAGCGTAGTCTTTCCTAGATGATAGGTCAGATGAACACTGTAACTGAATTGCCAGCTATTTCAATCTTTAACTTATCTCAGGCATAATTGGCGAATAGAGTTTTCAAAATGCCCCTGAAGTGAATACGTTGATACCTTACCTTAACTCCTTTATCAGTAAACCAAAAAGTTTTTAAGAGAAGAGCGATCGCTAAAATACTTATATCT
>NZ_CAWUDM010000025.1:0-69672 GCF_963920855.1 Nostoc sp. CCY0012
CAGGCTCTATCCCTTATTAAACAAGCTGTTTAGCCTTCTTGTCACCCGTTAAGGTTGATCCCAGAAATGGAAAAAGTTTTAACAGCTATCTCATCTAAAATTTGTTTAAGAGGGTTGAAAGGAATGTCACCTTCCCAATACTGAAGTTTCAAAAGCCATATTGATTAATGGAAGGTTGAAATAAATAGGTCTTTTTTTGTCAAGAAGATATGCTACCAGTTACTTTCGGTGATTAGTTGCTTCATCCTTAGGTAAGGGTAGTGTTGAGTGTAAAGTAATAAAATTTTCCACCTGAAACTTGGTGTAGCCAAATATTGGTGCGTGAGTTTAATATAATAGTCGCTACGTCAATTAATTCATAATTTTAAGACGGCATTGATTTGTTAGCAGTGGTGTAAACTAATTCGACAAGAATAATCTGTTAACAGCGACATTAATTTGCGAAAACCTAGCATAATAAAATTGATTATAAAAAATAGCCGAAGCGACATTAATTTGATAAAAACGACATTAATTTGCGAATTGCGACATATAATTTGCGAATGTACAAAAGCGGGTGATGGGACTCGAACCCACGACGTTCACCTTGGGAAGGTGACATTCTACCACTGAATTACACCCGCAAAAATTCTTAACTAAAATAAATTTAACAATTATAATAGCATCTTTTGCAAAGGCACACGCGGTTTATAGTGAAGTCACAAACCTTGTGTATTCAGATCACCGCTACATAGTAGATGGGTATGGAATACTGAGACAGGTGCAGCTTACGGCGTAAGTAGTTCACAAAAGCATGGCCTATGATTATGAGCAAGTATAAAGGTAACTAGCACCCATACCGATACTTAAGTTACAAAGGATAAATCTGCATTGTCTCCAATCTAGTCAGGGCAAACATGATGATGCAATTTTGACGACATTACATAAATAAATCTTATCTATCTGAGCCAACAATATGTTCAATGCCACTGAAATTTTAATTGATGCCTTTGTTAAGCAAATTCGAGATGGTTACAGTCGCACGTATGGCTGCTTAAAAAATGATTATCAAGATATCATCGCTTGGGCTGGGAGTATGGCGTTGGAAAATATTGCCAATAGCGATGCTTTATATCACAATGTTGAACATTCCGTTTTAGTTGCCCTGGTAGGACAGGAAATTTTACGCGGTAAACACATCCGGGAAGGTGGTGTTTCTAGTGAAGACTGGTTGCATTTTATTATTTCCTTGGTATGTCATGATATTGGCTACGTCAAAGGAGTTTGTCGCCAAGACAAAGAAGCAGCAGGTTTGTATGCCACAGGACAAAACGGCAGAATGATTTCTTTGCATCCAGGGGCTTCTGATGCCAGTCTCACTCCTTATCATGTTGATAGAGCTAAACTTTTCATTGATGAGCGTTTTGGTGGTCACAAGTTAATCGATGCTGATGTCATAAAAAGTAATATTGAATGGACTCGGTTTCCTGTGCCTGTAGCCGAGGATCATCAAGATACTACTAGCTTTGCTGGCTTAGTCCGTGCAGCGGATTTAATTGGGCAATTAAGTGACCCACGTTACTTAAAGAAAATCACTTCTTTATTCTACGAGTTTGAAGAAACGGGGATGAATAAAGTTTTAGGTTACGAAACACCTGCCGATTTACGCAAGAATTACGCTAAGTTTTACTGGCATGGCGTACATCCCTATATTAAAGATGGACTGCATTATTTGTCTTTGACACAACAGGGTAAACAAATTCTGGCTAATCTCTACTCGAATGTTTTTGTGGTAGAACATGAAAAAAGCCAAGAAGAACATCTATATTTAGTAGAGCAAAGACATGCTTAGATATTAGTCATTAGTTTATTTATCGAATGACTAATCACAAAAGACTGATGACAAGGGACAAATAACTATGAATTGGTGGCAAAGACTTCAGAAAAATCCTTTGGCGCGATTTGGGGCAATTGTGCTGTTAATTTTCTATGTGGCGGTAATTGCGGCTGATTTCGTCGCCCCATACAACCCTCTTGCTTCACAGCCAAATGGTTCACTGTTGCCACCAACTCGGGTTTATTGGGTGTCTCAACAATCAGGAAACTTTATTGGGCCGCATATTTATCCGACAACCCAGGGAGATACTGATTTAGAAACAGGCGATCGCCAACTTATTGTAGACTTTCAAAAACCCTCGCCTCTACGTTTATTTGTCTCTGGGCCGGAATACCGACTGTTTCAGTTTAGTTTACCTCTACCCCCGACCTGGGATGAAGTAACTATCTTTCCCGGTATACCTTTAAATTGGCATTTGTTTGGTAGCACTGGTGAAGCTCAATTTAATATCTTGGGTACTGACGACCAAAGCCGCGATCAATTCAGCCGTTTGGTGCATGGTGGTCGTATTAGTATGTTTATTGGGATTATCGGGGTGTTGATTACTTTCCCCCTCGGGTTGATTATCGGTGGTATTTCTGGCTATTTCGGAGGTTGGACTGACAGCGTGATTATGCGCTTTGCCGAAGTGCTGATGACTTTTCCTGGGATATATTTGTTGGTAACCTTGGGTGCAGTGTTACCACCTGGCTTAACTAGTACCCAGCGCTTTTTACTGATTGTGGTGATTACTTCGGTGATTAGTTGGGCTGGGTTAGCGCGGGTAATTCGCGGACAGGTACTCTCAATTAAAGAGCGAGAATTTGTCCAAGCAGCAAGAGCAATGGGTGGTAAGCCAATTTATATTATCCTCCGCCATATTTTGCCCCAAACTGCCACTTATGTGATTATCTCTGCTACACTGGCGGTTCCCAGCTTTATTGGTGCAGAAGCTGTATTAAGTCTAATTGGTTTGGGGATTCAACAACCAGATCCTTCTTGGGGTAATATGCTTTCTTTAGCTACCAATGCTTCTATTTTGGTGCTGCAACCTTGGTTAATTTGGCCCCCAGCGGCGTTAATTATTCTGACTGTGTTGGCTTTTAATTTATTGGGTGATGGTTTAAGAGATGCCCTCGACCCCCGCAGTTTGCGAAGATAGGCAAAACTTAGGTCATGGCAAAAATTTAGAGGAGACAAGGAATAAATTAATCTATTCCCATCTCCTCTCAAGTTTTATCCTAATTTATGTTGTGATTAGGGTGCTAAAGCGTTACCGCGAATTAAGCTACCAAGAGTTTTGGCAGTAATTTTTAGTTGGGTGATGGGGTTGGCGGGGACAACTGTCTTATATAGATAGCTATCAAATGTTAGCTTCTGGACATCCATATCACCACACATTTCTACAAACGCTTCACGGGTAGCGTCGGAACGGTAGAACACACTTTGCAGAATGTCCAGTACCTTATAGGTGAGTCCGTATTTTTTATCCCAACGCTTCAAATAAATCTTGAGTTCCTTTTCTGTGGGAATGCGCGCACCACTGTTAGACATTTCGACAATGGTTTCGGCACACATGCGCCCAGATTTAGCAGCAAAGTAAATACCTTCACCAGAAGACTTGGTAACGTACCCAGCCGCGTCTCCTACCAAAGCAATTCGTCCGACAACACGCCGGGGACGAGGATGTTCGGGAATGGGATGAGCTTCTACTTTGATGATTTTACCGCCAGCTAGCTTTTCGGAAGCACGGGAACGGATGCCAGCTTGTAACTGTTTGATACTGGCTTTGTTGACGTGCATTGTGCCAGTACCCACGGCTACGTGGTCATATTTGGGGAATACCCAGGCGTAGAAGTCGGTAGAAACGTCGTTACCAACGTACATTTCGGCCAGGTTGTTATAATATGCCATTTTGTCTTCAGGGAGGCGTATGCGCTCTTGGAAGGCGATCGCATAGTTATAATCCCCAGCATCCATTTCTTTGGCAATTCGGGAATTAGCCCCATCCGCCCCAATAATTAAATCCACTTTTAGGGTTTTAGTAATACCCTGTGCGCCGCCTTCTGTATGGTCAACGTAGTGAATTGTATAAGGATCGGTGTTGTTTGTGGGTATATCTAGTTTATGAACAGTGGCATTAATTAAATTTGCGCCTAGTTTTGCCGCGCGATCGCGCATGAAACCATCCAGCACTTCACGGCGGCACATTCCTATATATTCTTCTTTGTTTACCAGATTGATATCAACTTCACGATTGGAAGGCGAAATCATTTTCATCTTCCGTACTTGACGGTCAATAATCTCTGGTGGTAGGTCAAATTCACCCACCATACATAGGGGAATAGCACCCCCACAGGGCTTTGCATTGTCCAGTTTCCGCTCAAACAGGTAGGTTTCAATTCCAGCCTTTGCCAGTGTTTCAGCGGCAGATGAACCAGCAGGGCCTGACCCAACAACAGCAACCCGTAGTGTCAAAGGTCTTCTCCCAATTTTTTGATAAAAACATTTACCGAAAGCATCGTACCACGGAGTTTTGGCTGTTTTCGCGCTCTACCTTCAGGTTTTGACATAAATGCAACATTCCTTAATGTTTCGATACAAAAATGGGGACTAGTACCACAGTGAAGTCAAAAGTCGAAAGGCTTTTATTTTGGGCATTTGAACTTTTTGAAAGGGTATCCATAATTTATGCCGCACTGTATTAGGTACTGGGGATTGGGAACAATAAAACCAATTCGCAATAAATCAAGAATATTGGCTAGTTGCTCACTTCTAGCCCCTAGTCCCTAGCCTCTAGACCCTTTTATGCCAATTTCCTCATTGAACTCGCTTACTAGACAAGTCGGTGTTACCGCAATTACTGAGTATCAAAAACATATTTCCCCCCATAAGGGTTTTGCTTGCGCTCATCGAGTTTTGTATGGGGGTGAGTCTTGCTCTCAGTATTTTAAGCGGGTGATTGCCCAGGATGGGTTTCGCTCTGCACTAATTAAGTCTCGTGAACGATTTCAGGCTTGTAAACAAGCTAATCACATTTTGCAATCGCACGCGCAACAACCAGGACAGGAAGCACAAAATACCCAGTCACCAAAAAAAGCCCCTGATAAATCGGCTCAACCTGCTTGCGGTATTAGCAGTCTGAGTAGTGACGGTACTCACTGCGTTACTTGTGCCGATTTTGGCTGCAATTGTGCTGAGGTGGTTATTGCCCCTGATGATTGTAGTGGTTTTGATTGCAGTGGTGCTGATTGCAGTGGTGTTGATTGTAGCTTTCTCGATTGCGGCAGTTGTCTTCCTTAGTCCGAGAAAATAAATGTCTAATTTGAATTAACTCAAAGGATCTAAAGATATTAATGTATGGTATATATAAAGCACGGTAACCCTAGCGAAAAGCCGTAGATAGAGTTGCAGAGGGATAGCAGCAGTGGGCATAGTAGTTGAAAATGTATCCAAAAATTTCGGGAGCTTTAAAGCTGTTGATGAGGTCAATCTCGAAATCAAAAGTGGTTCATTAGTTGCTTTGTTGGGGCCATCGGGATCTGGTAAGTCCACGTTGCTGCGGTTAATTTCTGGTTTAGAAATGCCAGATAGCGGCAAAATTTTACTTACTGGCAAGGATGCTACATATCAAAGCGTCCAAGAGCGAAATATTGGATTTGTGTTTCAACACTATGCCCTATTTAAGCATCTCAATGTCCGGCAGAATATCGCCTTTGGGTTAGAAATTCGCAAGGCACCCAAGAAAAAGATTAAGGGAAAGGTAGACCAGTTACTAGAGTTGGTGCAATTGAGTGGGTTAGGCGATCGCTACCCATCACAACTTTCTGGTGGTCAAAGACAAAGGGTAGCATTAGCTAGGGCCTTAGCTGTAGAACCTAACGTATTATTGCTAGATGAGCCATTTGGCGCACTTGATGCTAAAGTCCGTAAAGATTTGCGGGCATGGTTACGCCGCCTCCATGATGAAGTACATGTTACCACTGTTTTTGTCACCCACGACCAAGAAGAAGCAATGGAAGTTTCTGATCAGGTCGTAGTCATGAATAAAGGACGTGTAGAACAAATGGGTACACCGGCAGAAATCTACGACAACCCGGCATCAGCATTTGTAATGAGCTTTATCGGCCCTGTGAACGTTCTGCCCAACACCTCTAGAATTTTTCAAGGCAGTGGTTTCGATTCCCCAAATCCCCAAATATTTTTGCGTCCGCAAGATGTGCTGATTGAAAGACAAGCCAATGGTACTACTACCCCGGCTATCGTGAGTCGGTTGATACATTTGGGTTGGGAAGTTCAGGTGGAATTAACTTTGGATGATGGGCAAGTAGTGGCAGCGCATTTAACACGCGATCGCTTTAACGAGTTACAGTTAGAACCACAGCAACGGGTGTATGTCAAGCCCAAGGATGCCAAATCTTTTCCTTTGTATTATTCCATTTAGCTGTTTCATGGCGCTGATTTCCAACGATATTTAGCAAAATTGATATTGGTTGTCAAAGAATGCGTTGACAAAAAATTTTAGTTGCAAAGTTTTTGCAGTCACCTCAAAGATTCACAGTGTTCAATTTTGAAAGTTGTACACACACTATTTTTCTGGTTTGTCCTTGATGGTAATATCACCGCTATGTAAAGTTAAGTCTTTACATCCATCACATAACAGACTGGACTAAAAACATACATGGATGCACTACTGATCACCAAAAATATAGTGAGTTATTCAATACAGGTACAAAAACTCACACAAGCTTTAGAGAGCAAAGCAGACAGAATTTATCCGAGTATGGAAGTTGAGCAATTAAGGCATACAGCAAGAAGCTATATGTGAATTTTTGATCAAGAAAAAGTCAATAGCATCATATTAACCGAAGCCGTCAAAGCTTCTGTTTTCTAGATACAAAAAATATCAATCAGCCACATAGCTTGCTAGTGTTAGCAATGCTGAATTTTGCGTGCGGGTGAAGATATATTTTGAACTATTGACCAAATATTGTCACTATTACATCTGATTCCAGTTGCCATCAGAGCAAAGCTTATTCTCAGGAACTGATGAATAATCAATAGCTAATACTTAGATAACAAGTAATATCTAAGACTAAAAAATCACACCATCAAATAGATGCTGACGTCAATAATGTTACTAAACGTAACTCTATAGTTAACATCAGGCCAATTAATCTCTGCCTCCTGTTCTGACAGGTATAGATTGGTTAAAACAGAAGGATCAATCATGAGTAGCGATCGCAAAATCAATTGATAGAAGCAAGTGGCATGGGTAACTCAAGCAATGCAAGAGTGTAAAACACTTACAGTGTTGCATTCCCTTTACAATTCATGAAAATTTTACTGTTTGTGTAAATAATAGTGCGTGATAACCGATAAAACGAACCAACTGATTGTTACTTTTTATCTAGAATACAAATCTCAGTCAATACTTAAAAAAATCAGTATTATTGCTTACTGACCCTAAAAATGGAGGAAGAGAAGATGAAAATATTTGTTCACTGGTCTAGCGCCTTCGTGTTGCAAGCCTTGGTAGTGATGGCAATGTCTTGTGTGGCTATTGCCAAAGAAACCCCGACGACTCTTCAACCAAGAACAACCCAGAGGCTTTGCTCTGTAGATCCAGTTGCAGATTTATTACCACCAATACCAAATAAGCCAAGTAATTCCTTATTGTCCTATCTTGCTCAGGAAGGTTTTACACAAAGCCAAGATGGTGCGTGGGTATGTTATGTCAACGACCCCAAAAGAGAGGAACGGTACTATACCTTATTTAAGGTGCAAGAGATGAACGGACAGCTGATAGCCAGTTCTTTTCTAGATGGCGGTAACTTCATTGAAGGACAGGAATATCAAAGTATTGACTTTTTTATGAAGCTGGTTGAGCGTCACATGAATACCAGCCAAGAGAACCGTCAAAGTGTCCGCAGATATTTAGAAACCTTCGTTGATCTGGTGAAAGAAGGCAAAATACAACCTTCACGGCGGGGGTTTTTCTTTGACCAACCCAACCGTGCATTAGTTTTGTACCAAACACTCTCTACAGGAGACCTCAAAGGCTCGGCCATCACCATCAATATTCAAGCACCTGAAAACTTAAATACTGGAGCAACGCCCAGGAGATTACAACCCTCTGTGAGAGAGAGATTAAAACTTAATCGTTAAGCAATGCTCAATTTTTCATGATGTTCGGTAAGCGTTTTGTGTGGTTTTGTTGAGGTGTATCTTGTTGAAGTCAACGTTTAAAAATATCGCAATCTTCTTTTCGTCTTTGGTAGTGGTGCTGACAATGGGTGAATCAGCCACAGCACAGCTGCGTGTGAACCAGCGTGATTCTATTCCTAAAGGACAAGAGTCGCAGTATTTAGAGTACCAACGTCAGAATAATCAAAATCTGCGCCAGATGCGAGTTATGCCAGACTGTAGTCTGGGTGATGGTTTGGGCTGTAATAAAACAGGAACAGTAGTTGAACAAATCATTAATGAATCTCATGGTGCTAACTACTATGACTTATTGATGCGAGCTACTGGTGGTGAAGATAACTACCGTAACTTTGCGGCTTTTTATAATAACAATCCTCAATTACCGACAATTCCCTACGCCTCATTTTGGCGGAATGAAGACCCTTCAATTTTGGATGGACATCGGTATGTGTTGGGTCAATCTGTAAGTCGTAATCCTGTGACTGGTCTTGCAGATGTCACCCGGAATTTTGCTTGGTCACCCCTATCAAGAGGGAGAGAAATCAGCCCTCGTGATGGTTTGTTGGACTTGAAATACTCTTACGGGCGCGTTCTTTTAGAAGAAGTAGCCAAAATTCCTAACCTAGAACAGCAGGTTACTTCTCTGGATTTACCTCCAGATATGACTCAGTTTTACTTATCTAACATTTCTCAAGGGTTACGCGCCTTAAATACAGGTGACGAGAGAGGACTCAGACAAAGCGTGTTGAGACTACTTTCTTTTCCCTACTCACCGGGCGTTAGAGATGACGGTTGGTATGGGCGGAAAATAGTTGACGTTCCACTCACAGATCAACCAGAATTACCAACATTGCCTGGTACAGCTATTGTCAGTGAAAATCCACTACCGGTAGGAGATGAGATGATGGTTGCTCTAGATGTACCTTTTTTGAATGAAGTTGTATTGCCTTCAGGGGGTAATTATGGGTGGCTTTATAGTTTATTTCCTCTTATGGCTCTATTCTTACTTCTGGGAGGAGATAATTCTTCTAGTCAACCACCTACTCCTGCCGAAGCGATACCCGATACTTTGCCCCCCTTAATTGCCGTCGATAATGGAGGAGAATCACCTACAAGCAATACTTTTGTGCCACCCCAAGTCAGAGAAGTACCAGAACCGTCAGCGCTCAAAGCTTTATTGCTGTTGACTGTTGTATTGGGTACACTCAATTACAAACAGAGGCTAGGGGCTAGAGGCTAGTACCGCTACCTTGAAAGTCAAAAGTCAAATTTTCTAGACTCGTCACTTGATCAGTAAGTCGGCTGCTATTATTTGCCATAGTTTAATGATTCATGCCCACTAGCTTATCAAGCTGCGATAGGCATAAAGCCCTAGCGGGCATCGCTGCGCTTACCGCGGTAGCGTGCCGGAGGCTCTAGCCATGCCCTCCGGGCTTATCGCCTCAACAAAAGTGGATAAAAAATCCCTCGGTAACTAGTCGAGGGATTTCAATCTTTAGTACTTTGCACATGAAATGTATCCCACTTACACAGTGTATCTATCCTTTTGAAATTAAGTGTGCCAAAATGCCAAATTAACGTGACATACATGATTCCATGTGGCTACCTGTACCAGCAGATTTAACTTTATTGCCGAATGATGTTCATGTTTGGCGAATTGACCTGGATGTACCAGAACCACAATTACAAAACTTACTGGAAACCCTCTCTAGTGACGAAATCACTCGTGCTAACCGCTTTTATTTTCCGGAGCATCGGCGGCGTTTTATTGCCGGTCGTGGTAGTCTGCGGAGTATCTTGGGTGGCTATTTAGGTATTGAGCCACAACAAGTCAAGTTTGATTATCAACCCCGTGGTAAACCAGTATTAGCTCCTCATTTAAGTAATAGTGGCATAGCTTTTAACTTGTCTCATTCCCAGGGATTAGCTTTGTGTGCAGTGAATTATCAGCGACCCATCGGCGTAGATTTAGAATGTATCCACGCCATGTCTGATATTGAAACCCTGGCCCAAAGGTTCTTTTTACCCAGAGAATATGACGTAGTGCGATCGCTGTGTGGTCATCAACAACAAGAAATATTTTTCCGTTATTGGACTTGTAAAGAAGCTTATTTAAAAGCCACTGGGGAAGGACTCGCCCAGTTAGAACAAATTGAAGTAGTGTTAAATATTACCGAACCCGCCAAGTTGCAAACAGTTGATGATTGGAGTCTCTTCGAGTTAACGCCTACTGAAAATTATCTGGCTGCTATTGTAGTTGCAGGTTCTGACTGTTCGTTGCAATGCTGGCAATATTCAGCTTTTTAATACCGGAAATAACATATTTGTCCACAGGAATCAAGAATATTTTTTGTGTGATATTTGGTACCAGTAAACAGGGAATACTAAAGCAAATCATACCTGTGAGCATTGGTGTAATGTTAGCGTTATCCAACATAATTTTGACCATTCCGGGATATTCCATTACCGAGCAAATATATTCTGGTAGCAAAACCTTAGTTTATCGAGGCATCAGAGAACAAGACCAAAAAGGCGTTATTATTAAACTGCTGAGAAATGAATACCCTACATTCAGCGAAATTTCTCAGTTCCGTAATCAGTACACTATTACTCAAAACCTCAACCTACCTGGCATAATCAAACCCTTGAGTTTAGAAAACTACGGCAACAGCTATGCATTGGTCATGGAAGACTGTGGTGGTATCTCTCTAAAAGAGTGGCAACAGGCGAGAAAGCGCCAAAACAAAAATGGTATCACTCTCAAAGAATTTTTTCACATTGCCACAGAAATAGCATCTACCCTAGAGGGACTGCATCGTGATTGCATAATCCACAAAGATATTAAACCTGCCAATATTGTTATTCACCCCACCACCTTTGAAGTCAGACTCATAGATTTCAGTATTGCCACCCTGCTACCTAGAGAAATTCAATTCCTGACCAATCCCAACGTCTTAGAAGGAACATTAGCTTATATTTCCCCCGAACAAACGGGACGGATGAACAGAGGTATCGATTACCGCAGTGACTTTTATTCTTTGGGTGTCACCCTGTTTGAACTGCTCACGGGAGAGTTGCCTTTTGTTACCGCAGACCCCATAGAGTTAGTTTACTGTCACATTGCCAAACAAGCGCCAACGGCTAGCCAAGTTAACTCACACATTCCGCCAGTATTATCTGCCATTATTAGCAAATTGATGGCCAAAAATGCGGAAGACCGCTATCAGAGCGCCCACGGACTCAGACATGACCTAGAAGAATGCCGTCAACAATGGCAACAAACAGGAAATATCGCCAACTTTGAATTAGCACAAAAAGATATTTCCAACCGTTTTTTGATTCCAGAAAAACTCTATGGTCGCCAAACCCAAGTAGAAAATTTACTGGCGGCTTTTGAACGTGTCAGTAACGGTACCACAGAAATGATATTGGTAGCTGGATTCTCTGGTATTGGGAAAACAGCTGTAGTCAATGAGATTCACAAACCCATTGTCCGGGAACGTAGCTACTTTATTAAGGGAAAATTTGATCAATTTCAACGGGATATTCCCTTTTCTGGCTTTGTACAAGCTTTTCGGGACTTAATTGGGCAAATTCTCTTAGAAACAGATCAGCAAATTCAACAGTGGAAAAATCACATATTATTGGCATTAGGTGAACAAGCTCAGGTAATTATTGATGTGATTCCTGAATTGGAATTAATTATTGGTCAACAACCAGAAATAGCAGAACTTACTGGTAGTGCCGCCGAAAATCGCTTCAATTTATTATTGCAGAGATTCATTCATGTTTTCATGACGAGAGAACATCCCTTAGTAATATTTTTGGATGATTTGCAATGGGCAGATGCGGCTTCGTTAAAATTAATGCAACTATTAATGAGCGAAACCAATAAAACACCGCAAAATATGACTTTATCTTCGGGGTATACAGGTGATAAAAGTCTGCTCATAATTGGTGCATATCGGGATAACGAAGTAGCTAAAGGGCATCCACTGTATTTGACAATTGAAGAGTTGAAAAATACCAAAGCTGCGGTTAACACTATCACTTTAACGCCCTTAACGCCAAGTGATTTAAACTGTTTAATTACTGATACTTTACGTTGCCCAGAAAAAGAGGCGATCGCTCTGACTAGAATTATCTTTGCCAAAACCAAAGGCAATCCTTTCTTTACTCATGAATTTCTCAAGGCTTTATACAAGGATGGCATATTTGAGTTTAATTTTGATTTAGGATCTTGGCAGTATGACTTAGTGAATATTCAGGCATTAGCTCTTACAGATGATGTCGTGGAATTTATGACAACTCGACTCATGAAGTTGCCAACACCAACTCAAGATGTCTTGAAATTAGCAGCCTGTATTGGTAATCAATTTGACCTAAAAACCCTGGCAATGATTTATGAACAATCTACAGTAGATACAGCTTCAGATTTATGGACTGCCTTGGTTGAAGGATTAGTAATACCACAAACTGAATCCTATAAATTAGTAGTTAAAGAAAGTCCAGAAACCACAAAATATTTGGAAGAACAAGAATCTACACATAATAATTCTCAGTTGCCTAAGTATAGTTTTATCCATGATAGGGTACAGCAAGCGGCTTATTCTTTAATTCCCAAACAAGAACAACAATCAATTCATTTAAAAATCGGACAACTATTATTAATAAATACCTCAGTTGTTGAAAGAGAAGACAATATTTTTGAACTGGTAAATCAGTTTAATATTGCAATTCCGTTAATTAACCTACCAAGCGATCGCCTTCAACTAGCTGAGATGAATTTGCTTGCTGGACGTAAGGCTTTGGCATCTACAGCTTATCCGGCTGCACTCAAGTATTTCACCACGGGAATTAAACTACTGGCAGATGATAGCTGGGAAAATCAATATGGATTAACCCTGACTTTCTATGAACTAGCCGCAGAGGCGGCATATTTATCAGGGGATTTTCAGCACATGGAACAATTAACAGAAGTAGCACTACAAAAGGCGCAATCTCTGTTAGATCAAGTCAAACTTTATGAAATCAAGATTCAAGCTTATGGAGCGCAAAATCAAGCATTAGCAGCAGTCAACATTGGACTATCATTTTTAAAATTGTTAGGGGTAGATTTTCCCGAAAATGCTAGCCAGTCAGATGTACAGCTAGCAATGGCAGAAACAACATCAAACCTCACAGGTAAACGCATTGAGGATTTTATTGACTTGCCAGAAATGACAGCAGCCAAAACAATGGCAATTATGGCTATCTTATCCAGTGTCAGTTCTTTGGCCTATCAGACTAATCCTCATCTGTTTTTGTTGATTATTCTCAAACAAATCAACTTATCAATCCAATATGGCAATATGCCGTTGTCTGCTTTTGTCTATGTTAGCTATGGGTTTATACTCTGTGCAATGGGAAACATTGAGTCTGGTTATCAATTTGGTAACTTGGCTTTAAATCTGTTGATTAAGCAGAATACGGGAAAATTTACCGCTAAGACCGTACTGGTATTTAATTGTGCTATCCGACATTGGAAGGAACATGCCAGAGAAAATTTTAAACCTCTATTAGATGCTTACACTGCTGCATTAGAAACAGGAGATTTAGAACACGCTGCCTATGCATTGTTTAATTACACTTATGGTACCTATTATATAGGTAAAAAACTGACAGGCTTGCAACAAGAGGTAGCAAATTATAGCCATGCCATATGTCAAATTAAACAACAAACAGCATTTTATTGGAATGAAATCTATCGGCAGAATATCTTGAACTTGGTGGGAACAGCGGCAAATCCTTGTCGTTTAGTCGGCGAAGCTTACGATGAGGAAAAAATGCTGCCGATTTACCTCCAAGGTAACGATATCATGGGGCTGTTTCATTTATATGTCAGTAAATTATTTCTCTGTTATCTATTTGAAGATTTTTCTCAAGCTGTAGAAAACGCCATGTTTGCAGAAAAGTATTTAGATGGTGGTACAGGACAACTGGTTGTGCCTATTTTCCATTTTTATGATTCTTTGGCACATCTGGCAATGTATGCAGAGGCAACAGATGAGCAGCAAAACAATATACTAGCAAGAGTGCAAGTTAATCAAGAAAAAATGCTGCACTGGGCAACTCATTCGCCCATGAATTTCTTGCACAAATATTATCTTGTGGAGGCTGAAAGGCAGCGCCTTTTGGGGGACTATTTAGCAGCAATGGATAACTATGAGCAAGCTATCTCTCTAGCTAGAGAAAACGAATATCTCAACGAAGAGGCCTTGGCGCACGAATTAGCTGCTAAATTTTATTTTCAATGGGGCAAAGACAAAATTGCCCAACTTTATATGAATCATGCTTACTATGGGTATGTTCACTGGGGAGCATTAGCCAAAGCGGAACACTTACAAACCAACTATCCCCAACTACTTGCGCCTATTCTTCAGCCAGAAAAACTGAAACTCTCAGCCAGTAATAGTCAGATTAGCAATATCAGCATATCTCAATCTATCCCCAGTACTAACGAAACTGTCATTAGCTCTAACGCTTCTCAAAGCAGCGTTTCCGATATGCTGGACTTGGCATCTGTCATTAAAGCCTCCCAAGCATTATCTGGAGCAATTGAGCTGGAGCAACTACTTTCTACCTTAATGGCAGTTGTCATGGAAAATGCCGGCGCTTCTAAGTGCGTGCTGATTTTGAGTGAAGGTGATCATTTAAATTTAACTGTGACCGCAGTTAGTTCTAGCGCCAATTTGGATTGTATCTCCACAAAGTTTCCATCAACTCAACTAGAATCTAGTACTGATGTTCCCATAACTTTAATTAACTACATCAAACGTACCAAAGAAATTTTTGTAATTGATGATGTCAAAACCGTGGCTTTCCTCACAGGCGATCGCTACATTGTACGTGAGCAACCCAAGAGTTTGTTGTGTGTCCCGGTGATGAATCAAGGTAAATTGTTAGGTATTCTTTATTTAGAGAATAACCTGACTACAGGAGTCTTTACCCGCGATCGCGTCGAAGTGTTGAAGCTGCTGACTACCCAAGCGGCAATCTCCCTAGAAAATTCTTTGCTTTACACAAATTTAGCTAGCGCCAATCAAAGTTTAGAGGAATACAACCACAACTTAGAAGAAAAAGTAGAGCAGAGAACCCAAGAAATCAACGAAAACAATCAACGCTTGCAACAAGCACTCCTAGAATTGCAAAGTACCCAAACCCAATTGATTCAAAGTGAAAAAATGTCTTCTTTAGGGGAAATGGTGGCAGGAGTGGCCCATGAAATCAATAACCCCATCAATTTTATTCATGGCAATATCAATCATGCTAGTGATTATGTCCAAGATTTGCTAGATTTAATTGCTCTCTATCAACAAGAATGCCCTGATCCCTCAGACTTAATTGAAGAGAAAGCCGCAGAAATTGATGTCGATTTTCTCGCACAAGACCTGCCGAAGATTCTCAATTCAATGAAAGTCGGGAGTTCACGCATCCGGAATATAGTTTTGGGCTTACGTAATTTCTCTCGCCTGGATGAATCAGAAATGAAGCCCGTAGATATTCATGAAGGCATTGATAACACCTTAATGATTTTGCAGCATCGACTCAAAGAAAAGAGCGATCGCTCAGAAATTGAAGTGATTAAACAATATGCACAGCTACCCGAAGTAAATTGTTACGCTGGCCAACTCAATCAGGTATTTATGAATATCCTCAGTAATGCCATCGATGCTTTAGACGAGTCAATAGTAAATCAAAAAATAACTGACAAACCACAGATTCGCGTTAGTACTGAGCGAGGAGAAGCCAACACCTTAAGGATTCGCATTGGTGATAACGGTTATGGGATGAATGCCCAGGTTTGTCAGAAAATTTTTGACCCATTTTTTACCACTAAACCCATAGGTAGTGGTACAGGATTGGGGTTATCAATTAGCTATCAAGTTGTTGTAGATAAACACAAAGGTCAGTTAACTTGTAATTCGACTCCTGGAAAGGGAACTGAATTTGTGATTGAAATACCAATGCAACAGTGAAAAAGCAGGGGGCAGAGGGATGAAAAATTAGTTTTATAAGCACCAGGCAATTATAAATCGCGGCTACACAGGCATGACGCGTAGCGTCTTCCCAAAGGGAAGGCCGCCTACACGGGTTAAGTTAAAAACCTTGATTTTCCCACTCTCCACTCCCCACTCCCCACTCCCCAGCAAAATGAGAGTTACATGAAAATGCACGAATTAACCTTAACTTAAGCGGTATGTGCAGTTGCCATATTTACTGGAGACTCTGGACGCGTACGCCTACCTGTCATTACCATTTTCACGCCATTGGCAGGTGCTAGTGTCACAGCTTGGCGTTCAGGTCGTTCTGGCTTGCTATCGGCTAGTTCGAGTTGATAATTAGACAATATTTTTGCAAAAACTAGCTTCATTTCATACATAGCTAAAGCCTCGCCAACACAGCGCCTAACAGCACCAAAGGGCATAAATTCATAAGGAGAAAATTGTTTTTCCAGAAAGCGTTCTGGCTTGAATTCCTTAGGTTGGGGATACAAATCCTCTCGCTGATGCATTAGATATATGCAACCAATAATTGATGTACCTGGCTCTAATATATGACCTAGTAATTCCACTGGCTCTTGCGCTATGGTGGGAAAAGTCAGCATCACAACCGGATAAATCCGCAGGGTTTCATAACAAACAGCTGTGAGATAAGGTAGCCGGAAAATGCTCATGGGGTCAGGGGAATCACCGAGGCTATCCAATTCTTCCAGGAGTTTTTTCCGAACTTCTGGTTGACGATGAATGCAATACAATCCCCAAGACATGACGGTTGACGTGCTTTCATAACCTGCAAATAGCAAAGTTTTCATTTCATCACGCAACTCTTCATCACTCATACCTTCTCCAGATTCATCCTTTGCTGACATCAACATTGAGAGGATATCCATGCGATCTGAACTTGGTTGAGAACGGCGTTCAGCAATTTCGGCACAAAGCAATTCATTTACTTCCTGTTGTTGGCGAATAAACTTTCCCCAAGGACTCCAAGCACCTAAATCTTTTTGGAGAGGAGGTAATAAAAGAAAACCCGCAGTTAGAGGTGAGCGAAAAAAATCCAACAACGACAACCATAGCTCTTGGAGTCTTTGATAACGTTCTCCCTCGTACAAGCCAAAGATAACTTTTGCAATTACTTGGAAAGAAATTTCTTGTAGAGGTTTAATAGCTGCAAAGGGTTGATCAGTAGGGAATTGATTAAAAACTTTTTCGGTGAGATCACTAATTAGATCACCATAAGTTCGCATCCGTTCTCCATGTAAAGAGGGCATCAACAATTGTCGTCGTTTTTTGTGGCGATCGCCTCCTAACATGACAAGAGAATATTCCCCTAGTAGCGGTTGCAAAAATCTGTTATTGTCACCAAGGTCTGCAAATTTTTTTTTCTCGCTAGTTAAAATTTTTTGCATTACTTGGGGATTATTCACAAATACTAAGGTATTCCCAAAACCAATTATCTCAGCAGTGAAAAGGTCAGGATATTTCTTAGCTGCACTCTCCATATACCCCATAGGGTCAACCACCCATTGGATATTCTGGATAAAACGAGGAGCTTTCAGGCGATTAGGTAGTTGCATTTGATATGTTTCCTGGCGAAATTTACTGTCTTTACACGTTCACCGTTGGAGTAATACCAACAGCTAAATCTAGCCTTTCAGCAGATTGATAGCGGCCAGAACGAGCAGACCAATCCAAGTTGCCACGTATCCAACTATGCATTCCTGATATATATTTTGCTAGTTGACCATCTACTTCTTCCCCAAAAGAAGGAAGAGAAGCTTCTAAGTTCAACAATGCTCTTAATTCTTGATCATGCATTTCGGCAGCACGATGAATTGCTTGTTCCCAAGGAAGTTTTTGTTGATAATGTAGTACCAGCACTAGATTATGCACATCACCACTTGCCATTTCTCTGGGCGCAGAAAAGATATCGTTACACCATGCCAGAATGTTAATTGTCATTTCTTGGATTTTCTTGACGCTATTGTGTTTGCGTAAAACATCGGGAATGTTCAATTGATTGAACAATTCAATCCATAAGATAATCAAGTCTCCTGCCACACTTAACTTACGTAGCTCAATATAAGTTTCAACATCAGGTATATTTCCCTGAGCGCGGTTAGTTGTTTCTAATACACATCCATAAAAGAAGTCTTCAAAGCTGTAAACAACACGATGCAATAATTTTGCACTCCCTGTTTGCAGCATCCTCTTGCGGATATCACTTAAGGCATAAGTTAAGGGAATATCCTGGCTCGTCAGTTCTGCTCCGTTAAAGATTTCCAGAAATCTTCTGTAATAAACTTTCAGCAAGTCAGGTCTTTTGCCTAAATCTGACATATCCCATTGATCATCCCAAATAAACAACCAACTCAACCAGTCAGTTGCAATCTTCAGTTCTTCGAGTTGACACTCAGGATAGGTATTTGCGGCTAACCAAGCAAATTTTGCCTTGCTGAAACGCTGATAAACTGATTCATTTTCTAACAAATCAAAGCGCAGTACCCATTCAAAAGCATAATCTTCTAGAACATCTGCATACTTACTAATCTGAGATGGAAATGGGCAGTATAATTCGGGCAAGACAAGGTTTTTCATGGATACTCCAGTAACTTCTGAAATTAAGCAACATCAAACCTGAAAATTGATAGCTAAAAACATGGCAATACAACATTTGAGTTGTAGCCACAACTATCTGTCATGCAATTTCAAACAACAAAACACGACGGAGAACTAAATTTTTCATGTCTGCAAAAAATGTATGAGAAAATTGCAGATTTAGATAAATTATTTTCTTCGAGAATGTATGTTTTTAGTTGAATTAAGTTGGGAAGAAATAATTAAACGTTTTACACAAAGAGACAATGCAAAAAATATTTATAAGGAAATATTTTATAAAAATTTTCACATTGAATGTAAAAACTTAACTTACTTAATTATTATTTAATACTTAAATAAAAAAAATAACCGTAAATACACGTAATTTCTAATAAAAATGAGATTAGCTAATTTAGCAACTTGTTCTAAAATATACTATACTTAAGAATATATACGGTTAAAAGTAAGTGTATTTACTGAGATTACGTAGTAATACTTAGCTTCTTATTAAGCTAAAAATTATGAGATGTGATGGTAAAGCCCTGAAATAGAATTTGGGGTATATGAGGAGGTTAGCGAAGGGGAAAAAGAGGTAAACTTTGGTTTTGACACACAACGTTTCTTCCTCATTTGCCTTATCCCCCTCATCTCCCCAGTTCCTAACCTAAGCTACATTCGCCACATTCAAAAATCCAGTTTGAATCAAATAGGCTGTATAAGTCATCAACAATTGAGAATCTATGGTTGGGCAAACAATAGAACTCCCTTCCAAAGCCTTCAACGTAGCTTGGCAACTAATATGAGGTCTTCTGGCTTTTAGGTACAAATCTGGAATAGTTAATTGTTCATCAGACCAGCGTTCCAAGAGAAAAGGTCGCAGGGTATATAAAGGATTGTCCACAGAAGACGCATTTTTAATTAACTCTGCTTGCCATTCATCATAGGGCAACATTTTAATTTGATAACCAAAAGAGCGTATCCAGTCAACTAAGAAACTCAACGGTACTGGTTGGGGGTGTTGCAAGTGGAATGCTTTACCGATAGATTCTTTTTGTCTAGATAGATAAACAACGGCTTTACTTACATAGTCCACCGGAGACATATCCAACATATAATCTACATCGGGAAAACTGCCCATTTCTAGACAACCCTTGGTCATCAAATTGATAAAATCATGGGTATTACAAATCCCTGTTTGACTGTCTCCTGAGATTAATGGTGGTCTGTGGATAGTTACAGGTAATCCTCGCTCACTAGCAACTTTAACTAATTTTTCTGCCACCCATTTGGTTTGAGAGTAGCCCAGAAAAATACCTTCCCAATGACTAAAATCATCCTGTTCTTCTACTAAATGACCAGCATAAGCAGGTGATTCAAATACAGCCACACTGGAAACATAATGTAGAGGCTTGACCTTAGTTTGACAAGCCAATCGCAAAACTTCTTGAGTTCCTAAAACGTTAGCAGCCTTCAATGCTGAATATGGATAAACATAATTCAACAAAGCCGCACTATGGTAGATGGTATCAATATTAGTAGCTAAAATTTGAAACTGTTCGGAGGGAATACCCAACAGTGGTTGAGATAAATCACCCACAATAGCGATAATTCGAGAATTAAAATTATCATCCCAAATTGCATACTGTTCTAAATTCTTTTGCAGTTTGCTTTTACCTTCTGTGGAATTAGCAGCCCGCACTAAGCAGTATATATCCGCGTCAGTTTCTTGTAGTAATTCCCGGATAATAAAAGCACCTAAATAGCCAGTTCCCCCAGTTAAAAATATATTCTTGGGTTCACCAATAAAGATGCTAGATGCATTGGCAGGATTGATAGTAGGGTCAAGCACAACCTCATCTGCTAAATTGAGAACTGGGGTGTTAGTAGGTTTAGATTCACTATCTTGAACCTGTACACCTTCTTGTATTTCTTCCGCTAAACGCTGTGAAAGTGAGGCAATAGTTGGGTAATGCCAAAGTAGCAGCGGCGATGGTTGAAATCCCAATAATTCTTCTAATTTACTGACCAAAGTCATGGCTTGTGCTGAGTCCAAACCATAATTTTCTAAATTTTCATTGACATCTATTTCGTCGGTTTCTACTCCTAATAATTCAGCCAAGTTAGATACCAACCATGCTTGAATATCTGCTGCACTATAAGATTGTTTTAGAGTCATTTTTACATCTCCAATAATTGAGGATTTTCTGGGCAATACTGACTGTAATCTTCGGGGATTTGCATTCCTTGCATTTTCAAGCTTTGAATGCGATACAAGAAAGCTGCTCCTGTCATGATGTGATAAGCAACATCAACTACCCGACGATTTTGTGGTTCAGCTAAGTAAGAACCCCGCACCCAATCATTAAAACCACCCATTGCTGGGCCACACCAAATTTGATAATCGACTTCTCTGCCTTTTTCTCCAGAACTAGACCAACGGGAAGATAATCCTAAATACCAGCGAAAAATTAATGCCATTTTTAGCTTCGGATTATTAACTGCCTTGCCTAGCTTTTCAGGGTTTTTCTGGGATAAATAAGCCGCTGTGCCTTCCCAGACTTCGGCGAGAGTTTTGCGAAAAACTTGCTTTTCTAATTTCTGTCTTTCTGCCAGGGGAATGTCTTCAATGGAGTCATAAGTCCGGTATATTTCATACAACTTTTGCGCGCGCATAGGAAACATTGTGCCGCGTTTGAGGACTTGTAGTTTTACCCCCATTTCAAACATATCGGCGGCTGGTGCCATAATCATATCTGCCATTTCTGCTTGAGCGAGTAATTTTTTGGTATGTTCACAAGCTCCAGATTCAACGCAGGACTGATTAATTGAGCCAGTCATGATATACGCAGCACCCATCATAAAAGCTGCTAGGGCTGATTCTGGTGTGGCAATTCCCCCGGCTACACCAATTCTAATTGGTTGGTCGTAATGATATTGTTCTTGGATTTCATTCCGCAAAGCAATAATAGAAGGTAATAAACAGACAAGGGGACGATTATCTGTATGTCCACCAGAATCGGCTTCGACGGTAATATCGTCAGCCATCGGAACTTTGGCTGCAAGTTTGGCTTGTAAGTCGGTGATTAATCCTTGTTCTAGAAGTTCTTTAATAATTCTGGGTGGTGCTGGCTGGAGAAATTTGGTTGCGACTTCTCGACGAGAAATTTTGGCGATGACTTTGTTTTTAATTTCGATTTGGTTAGCATCGTTTAAGCTGAGTCCAACGACACGGTAATAAACGATGTTGGGGGTTAAGTCGAGAAATGCTGAAGCTTCTACGGTGCTGACTTCATGTTTGAGGTATAGTTCTACAGCCCGGCGTTCGATGGCCATGTCGTTGGGGCTATGAATTAAGTTGAAGGCATAGGGGCCATGAGGAAGGGCTTCTTGAATCCGCTTAATGGCTGTTTCTAAGCGTTCTGGAGGTAGTCCACCTGCGCCGAAGGAACTTAATATTTGGGCTTTTCCCAGGGCAATGACCATTTCTTCGGAGGCGATTCCGCCTGCCATTGCACCGGTTACATAGGCGTATTTGACTCCGTGAAAAGCTAGGAAGGTGGGGTCTCCTAGTTGTTCGAGTGTGATGGGGGGAATGGAGGTGAGGAGTTGTGCAGTTGGGTTATTTTCTTGGCAGAGGTAGCCTTCGTTGGTGACACCGATTTTGTCGCCAATTTTGAGGATGTAACAGGGTTTATCTAATGTTTGTAGTTTGATTTTGATGGTTTGTTGGTCGAAGGATACACTATCTAAGCACCCTTTCCAGGCTAGGTTTTGGGCGTGAATGTGGGGGGAGAATTTCAGACTATTATGGTGTTTGTTTGGTAGTGTATCTACGGGAGTCACTGTAGTTTTACCTCAAGTTGTTAATGATGGTTTATTAAGTGTTGAGGGAGGAGGTTTCAAAAGAGACAGAGGAGCAGGGAGCAGGGGAAGAAAGAGTTTGAGCTTTCTTTACTTTTCTTTACATAGTTTGGTTTTATTGCACCGACTTACTTAGCAATCCTATTTGTGTTGTCAGGGGGATTTTTTGTAACGTTCGCGTAGCGCATACCGCAAAGGACACAAAGTGCGCGAAGTTAAAGAGAAAGAAAGAAGTTTTTGTTTGTGAGATGGTTGGCGTTGCTGAATCCTTACGCGTCTTTGCGGCTTTGCGTGAGGTAACTCCTACTTTCAATCAGCAACGCCCTGAAATTTAATTAAGTTTCCTCATTCAATAAGTTTTCCGCACAGGCTAGTTGTAATTGAATGATTTCACTCATTTGTTTACTAAAATCTTTTCTGGCTTGTAAGAAAGCAGTATGATTTTTGGTTATGCGGTCATTGTTTTCACTCAGTTTTTGATACTGAGTTTTGTTGAGTTCAGACATTCTAATTGTGTTATCTAGTTGATGATTTGTGGCTGGAGATGACACAATTGGTTGCAGATTTTTCTGTCCCAGGGCTGTTGACTCAAAAGATTGTAATTCTTTTGGAGACTCAAAACCGTGTTCCATGATATTTTTTATTGGGTCTTCTGCTGGCTGAATTGGGGTGAGTAATTGTACGTTTTGAGACAGATTTTTCACCCGATAATTGTTGAGATTATCGGCGATATTTTGGAAGTGTTTACGGTTTACTTCTGTCAATATTGCCGCAGCAATTGATTTACCACCTAAAGTGATGGTTCTTAGGGTTAATTTGTTTTGTTTGGTGGTGGTGGTGAGGTTGTAAAGTGGTGATAAGTCTAAAGTGACTCGGTGACTGACTAGTTTTGCTAAAGCTTTGACCATAGAACTGTGGTCATCCATGCCTCTACGATTGAGGGATACGGTGATGTGTTCTTTGTTTTCTAAGATTTTGCTAATCCATCGTGAACACACTCCACCTGCACCGGCTTCGATGAATATTTTTACGCCATCGTCGTAGATACGGTTAACTAGTTGGGGAAAGTCCAGTTGTTGGCTCAGTCCGGTGGCTATGCTGCGCGCTATGACACCACTATCTAAAACGATGGGTTGGTATTCGGCGGCGGAGTAGAATGTAACACCTGGTAGGTTTTGGCTGGGTAAGGTGTTGACTTTGGCTATTTCTGCGTATTGCGATCGCATAGGGTCACAATGTATGACATGATCGAATGGTGCAGGAAAAGCATTACAACCTAGGGTTTTGATTACTCTTTGACAGGCTGTTTTCTCACCGGCAATTAAGACTTCTTCTGGTGTGTTGATTTGAGTTAAATAAACTCGTGACTCATTTTTGAGAGCTTCTCTGACTTGAGAGGGGGTAGCCATGAGTACATAAGTACCCCAGAAGTTATCGTCTTGTAATTCTGTTGTAGTTAAGCCCCAATACTCACGGACGGCGTTTTTCGGGCCTGATAGTTTATTGCCAAACAAGGGTGATGAGTTGAGGGTGTTACTACCGCCTTCAAAATCACTCCAAACTCCTTGGGCTACCATCATGCTGGTTTCACCTAAACTATAGCCGAAGACGCATTGGGGTTTGACTTGAAAGTCGTCTCGGAAAATTGCTGTCATGTATCTGGCGAAGGCGATTTCACTTTCAAACATCGCCAGGGAATCATCTAACAGTTGCTTTTCGAGGGTTTCTAGTTGTCTGGTTGTGAGTTTAGGGAAGCTGCGGGGATAAACTAATTTCTCTACATCGGCTGCACGGTTATAGAGATTGTTGCTTTTTAAGTCCTCGAAGACTTTAGGGAAGAGGCGGAAGACTGTCCGTCCGATGCCAATATAAGAATTGACTGCGGCTGGATAAACATAAGCTAAGGTTCCGCGTTTACCCAAGGGGTTGGTTGTAAAATAACTACCTAGTGGTGATTGCCAATCTGTACCCTTTTCAAAGGCAGTATTTACACCTTTACGGGCAGCATCGATTTGTTTGAGGAGTTCTTTTTTGTTACGTCCTGTAATTGCTAGGGCGTATTTAGCCTCAGTATGTTCTTTAAAGGTGGTAAAGGTCTGACTGGCAGTGGTGGATAAACAAGAACTATCTTCGATACTTTGTTGGAGGCTATTTAGAACCTCTTGTAAGTTGCCTTGATTCTCAGATGTTACGGGGAACAGATGAAAAGGCATTTGCTGTAAATACCTACTGTCGCGTTCTTGTTGGTCTGGGTCTTCTGACAAAATGACGTGGGCGTAGGTGCCATCTATACCGATGCTATTGAGGGCAGCTATCCGACGAGTACCACCTTTATCGACAAACCAAGGTCTAGATTCTGTCGCTACATAAAAAGGGCTGCCTTCCCATAGTTGTGGTGTTTTGGCACCAGACCATTGAGGTGTGGCTGGAATGTATCTGTAGTAAAGACAGAGGGCAGTTTTGATTAGGCTGGCAATTCCTGATGCCGTGTATGTATGACCGATGTTGGACTTGACGCTACCTATGGCACACTGCAAACCATTACCAGTCTTGGGATACGCCTGTAACAACCCTTTGATTTCGGCTGTGTCTTGTTGGGGAATACCACTACCAAATACTTCTACATAATTGACCTCTTGAGGTTCAATCTCTGCCATCAAGAAGGCTTGTTGACAGGCCTCTTGGATAGCTTGGGCATCAGATGTTGTTAGTTGAGGAGAACTACCTTCGGCAAAACTGACGGCATCAAGTACAGCATAAATTCGTTGGTTGTCTTGTTGGGCAGTGTCGTGACGTTTGAGGACAACTGCACCCGCACCTTCACCGACCATCCAACCATCAGCGTTTTGGTCAAAGCTTAAGGTATTGATGCCTGTATTGACTTTGCCTAATTGACTGCGTAATAAGACATTTTCTACACCACCGGCTAAATCTACTGCACCTAAAACTACAGCCTCGACTTCTCCAGATGCTAATAGCATTTGAGCAACTTCTAAGGCCTTGAGTGCAGAGTTTTCGCCAGATGTCATGGTGAAGGCGGGGCCAGTGAAATTCCACAAAGCGGAAATCCTACTTGCCATAATATTGGCGATGTGACTGACATACTCACCTGTTTCGACTGGATGGTGAATGCTATCTTTAACAACGCCTTCTAACTGGGAAACGTCTGCATCTGGTAAAGCGATATTTTCGGACAGTAAGCCTTCTTTAACTTGCCAAGATAAATCCCATCGTTGTTGTAATTGATGTACAGAAAACTCCGTTTCCGCAGCCACAATTACTGCTACATTTCCCCCTTCCTTCAAGCCTGCATCTTTAACAGCCCGGTCAGCAACTTTTAAAAGTAACAATTGTTGGGGATTAAGTTTTTCAACTTCGTTGGGAGGAATTTTGCAAGCCAACGTATCAATGTCAAAGTCTTGGATGTATGCCCCTACAGGCGCTTTTCCATCTGTTAAACCGTACTCTTGGAGTAAGTTTGTTTGCTCGTCTATGCCATGCCATCTAGAAGGTGGTAGGGGAATAAAATGCTGGGTTCCTTCATAAATGCTGCGTTCAAAGGCATCTAAGCCGTTACATCCACCGAAATAGGCATCCATACCAATAATGGCAATTTTAGCAGGTGGTGTGGGTGTTGTAGAGTTAGTAGCTGATGCTGTGATGCCTTGTTCAATAATTAAATGAGAATTGGTACCACCAAACCCAAAAGCACTGATAGCTGCTCGTTTAATTGGTGTATTGTTGTTAGGCCAAGCTGTCGCTTTTCTGACAATATTTTCACTGGAAATGACATTATTGTCTGAGGCTAAAGGTACATCAACATTAATAGTAGGTGGTATAACTCCCTGAGACATACTCAGAATGACCTTAGTCAAACCCACCATACCGGCAGATGTTAGTAAATGTCCGGTGTTGGCTTTGGCAGAACCTACCAATGGTGAAGCTTGATGTTGTCCAAAAAAGGTAGCTATGGAATTAAGTTCAGTTGTATCGCCTAGTAATGTGCCGGTAGCGTGACACTCCAGATAATCAATACTTTGGGGACTAATTTGAGCTTCGTTATAAGCTCGTTCAAAGGCGAGGACTTGCCCTTTGGTATTGGGACTTAGTAAATGCTTACCTTTGCCATCATTGGAAAGTCCGTTACCACAAATAGTTGCCAGAATATTGTCACCATCTCTGACAGCATCGGCATATCTTTTCAGCATGACCATACCCACGCCATCACCGGGAATTAGTCCTCTGGATGTCTTATCTAAGGGGCGACTTGTACCGTCTTCAGAAAAGCCTTGGACACCGGAAAATAGCATTCTTACAAACAGCGAATCGGCACAACTGATGGCTCCCGCTAACATCATGTCAGCTTTGTGAGATGATAGATAATGAGAGGCTAATTTAATAGCATAAAATGACGAAGAACAAGCAGCATCTAGACATAAATTAATTCTAGATAACGATAAAGCTTGAGCAACTATAGAAGCTGGTAAGCCAGAAATCATGGCGTTGTATAAAGACGCTTTTGTTGTCTTTGGTAAACCAGCTAAAGCGAAATCTTCGTCTTGTAGAAGTTCTTTAACAGCAGGTGCGATCGCCTGTTGGTAAATGGGGGAAAATAATTGATGGGAAAGTTTGGTGGGGAAGGAAAGATTACCGAGAATTACGCCGCATTTGGCCAGGAGGTTTTGATTTCCCCAGTAGCCGCTATTGGTAATTGCTTGTTTGGCGGCATACAATGACCATTTAAAGGAGTCGTCTAAACCAGCAACTAATTCTGATGGTAGGTTATATTCGGCGGGATTAAATTGAAAGTCCCTGATATATCCACCTTTGAGGGAATAGGTTTTATCTGGTGTGCCTTTAACTGGGTTGTAAAAAATGTTGGGGTCTACGCCTATTTCGTTAATGGTGGCTGATGAGGTGGATTCTTTTTGGGCTATGAGATTTTGCCAAAATTCGTCGGGGTTTTTTGCATCGGGGAATAGACATGATAATCCGATGATGGCTATTTTTTGCATTTTTATATCCTCAACAGTTGTGGGGTATTTAAAGGAAGGCAGGATTTACGCTGTTCCCCAAACTTGAGAATTTTTGTCTCGCGCAGAGGCGCGGAGAGTAAGAGATTTTATTCAGTAGTGCCTAGTGATTAACTTCTGAGTAATTTCATTGACCAAATAATGGCGTTGGCGCCTAGCATTCGGGAGTATACTTTTCCTTGTTTATCGTGGATAATAAAGTCGGCGATCGCACTACTTGCTGTTTTGGTTTTTACTTCGCAGGATACGTAAAATGGTTCGTTGTGTGGGGTGGGGGCAAATTGTTCAAATTTCTCTACTTTCCCCGGTAAGCAACCTTCTTGATGAAAGTGTTGTGTCCAAATCCATAAGGCGTGCATACTCAGGTCTGTTGTATAAGGATTGACCCATCTGACGGGGAATTGTCCTTCTTTTTGAGGGCTGAGTTTTGTCCACAAGCATTCTGTGGTAATTTTTTCGGGAGTAATATTTAAAACTCGTTGGACTTCCTGAAATGCAGGGCCATGAAATAGGGTGGTTCCTCCATTTTGATAGAAGTCTTTTTTAGTGGCTGTGATGATGTGATCTTCGGCTAAATTGATTGATTCATAAATCGGAACAGTGGGAATTTCTCGCTGGAGATTTAGTTGAGCGCTAAAATGATAATGGGTTCTTCCTGCGGGGTTTTTACTCCAGATTTTAGCTTTTAGTTCTATTTTTTCTAAATTGACTTTGGAAACTTCTTCTATTTCCAAAATATGTTCTTTAGCTAAAGTGTCATTGAAAGTTATTCCCTTCAAAATTTTGAAATCTTGGTAACTAAATAATTTATATCCTGGATACATTTCCTCACAGGAATTGATAATCCAGGACATGGCACAGGTAGCCGGTAATACTGGAACACCCGCAATTACATGATCATATAAGAAGGGATTGGCTTCTAGTGTCATCTGGCGACGCAGACGATGAGTTCGCAGTTGGGTGTCTAACTCGATACTTGGGGGAACTAATGGACTACCAATGACAACTTGTGCAGTGTCATTATGGGCTGGGTGCAGTTCGTTGACTAGCATTTGTGTACCTGTATCCACAGGAATAATATCAATTCCCCTTTCTGCAAAAGCTTTTTTCAGTTCTGGTGACACCATCCCACTATCCCAAGCGCCCCAGTTAATGGCTACTACATGACACTGGGGATAATTTTGCTTAATCAAATGGGCAGATTTATTGAGAATTTCATTAGCGATCGCATAGTCAGATTGTCCGATATTCCCGTAAAATCCAGTTACGGAGGAAAATAATACTAAATGCTGGAGTTGCTCAAGATTCACGCAAGATAGCAGATTTTCCAATCCCTGCACCTTAGCTGTGTAGACCTTTTCAAAATCCTGGTCAGTTTTCTTTTCTATTAACTTATCAGCTAAATTTCCCGCCCCGTGGATAATCCCCGTAATTCCACCCACAGCCGCCAACTTCTGCTGCAAATCAGCAACATTGGTGACATCTACACTAATATATTCTGCTTGCGCGCCTGTTGCGGCGATCGCTGCCAGTGTTTGCTTAATTTCTCGACTAGAAGCAATTTGGTTATATATCTTCTGTACACTCATGGGTGTCGGCTTTTCCCCTTGAGACAGAAGATTTTCCATGATGCGTTTCTTTAACGCCGATTCCTCAAAACAATCATGCACAAACGCCGGCTCAATTTCTAAAAGCTGCGAACGACCAAGCAAAATAAACTTACAAGGCTGGTGCTGCGCCAACTTAATCGCACATTGAGCTGTAATTCCTTTCGCACCACCACTTACAACAAAAACCGATGAAGGACGAACCTGAGTCTGTGTAGTCATATTATTGGGAATTTATGATTAAAATAAACCGCCAAGACGCCCGCGCGCAGCGATGCCCGTAAGGGCTGTAGACGCCAAGAAAGAGTGTTTTAAAGATTTCTGCGCTCTTAAACTCTGCGCCTCTGCGTCTCTGCGTGAAACAAAAAACAATCCTGGAACGCAGAGGGAGATATATTTCTTACCTCCCTCATGCCATTACTTCTGCAAATCACCAACCAAAGTCACACGACCTTGAGAACCGTAAGCCACTTCGCTGATGAGCAGATTCGGATCATGCAATTCAGCAATAATATATTCTGCTGATTTTTGAGCATCCACAGCCGGACTCAAATCAATGGCGCGAGTAAACACCTTGGGCCATTCAAACTTTAGAGTCTTAGTTAAGCCAAATAACCCTGCACCAATGGCCCCGAAGTTTACATTATGTTCTAACCCAAAAGCACCATCCAAACGATTCACAGTCAAGAAACAACTACGTTCGTAACCAGCCGCTTCATTCAGGGATTGTTTGAGATGTTTAGCCATAAAGAACACGTGCTTGACAATCGCCTTTTCTGCTTCCAGATAAGCAGGTGTTTGATTTACCTCAAATACCGGATGAATATGGATGAAAGCTCCAATGGTGCCAAAGTTAGTTGCGATCGCAGATAATTTATGTTGTAGTAATTCTTCTGTCATATCTGCGAGAACTACGCGATGCACTCCGACTGGTAAAGGCGATTGCTGGGAAACGATAGATTGGGGGAAACTTAAAACTACCACTTTCCAACCGCGATCGCTTAAGGATTGAGCTAATTGGGCGGTGGTGAGGGAACCATCGTCGGTGATTAAACCAACGTGTCCCTCTGGTAACGCGAAATCTAAACTATCGGGTGGTGGTAGAAACTGAAGTTTAGCAGGACGGCGAGCAATACCGTCAATTATCTGGACTGGCTGGTAGCTAAACTCCTGCTGGGGCTTTTTTTTTTCACCTCCAGCCAACTTCTGGAGATAATCAACTATTTGACCGATGGTGCGGAGGTCGCCCAGTTCTTCGATGTCTGGCTGGGGTAAGTTGGGGTACTTGTCTTGCATCGCCCCCAAGATTTCTACCCGTTTGATGGAGTCAATTCCTAAGTCAGCCTCCATGTCCATTTCCAGTTCTAGCATCTCCACTGGGTAGCCGGTTTTATCACTGGTGATGGCTAACAGGGTTTCACCTAAGTCTGCGTAGTCGTCGGTGGAGAGTGGGGAGTGGGGAGTCGGGAGTGGGGTTTGGGTATATTCTATTGTTGGTTCTGTGGTAGGAATGGTGGGTGCTACTGCTTCTGGTTCTGGGATAATTGGAGTGGGGATATTAGTAGCAGGTGTAGCTGTTTCTACAGGAACGCTACCGGAAAAAAGGGATTGCAGATATTCTACAACTTGACCGATGGTGCGTTTTTCTGATAATTCTTCTAGGTTTGGCTGGGGTAGATTAGGATACATATCCTGTAATGCACCCAAGATTTCTACTCGTTTGATGGAGTCAATTCCTAAGTCAGCCTCCATGTCCATATCCATTTCCAGCATCTCGACTGGGTAGCCAGTTTTATCACTTGTGATGGCTAACAAGTTATTACCCAAGTCAGCTAAGTCAATGGCGGGAACAGAGATAGGTGCGGGTTTTGGTTCGACAACTGGTGCTGCTGCTACTGGCGCAGGTGCGGGTTTTGGTTCGACAACTGGTGCTGCTACTACTGGCGCAGGTGCGGGTTTTGGTTCGACAACTGGTGCTGCTACTACTGGTGCAGGTGCGGGTTTTGGTTCGACAACTGGTGCTGCTACTACTGGTGCAGGTGCAGGTTGCGGTTCGACAACTGGCGCTGCTACTACTGGCGCAGGTGCAGGTGTGGTTTTATTAATAACTGTCTCTGTGGGTTGAGTAATTGCCTCACCAGAGATTAGTTGAGAATATTCTTCTTGTATTAGTTGGAAAAAGTTCTTGGCGTATTCTAACTGTTCCAGGAGATATTGCTCATGGATGCGGAGGGTTTCACCTTGTTGACCGTGAAACTGCATCATGCCACGTTCAATACTTTCCTTGACAACTAACTTAAGTTGTGCTGTATCAGCGTCAGATTTAGTATTGGCAAACAAGGAGTTTTGTTGCTGCATCAGTTGGAAAAACGCTTTGGTGTATTCCATTTGATGTTGCAGATAAGTTCCATGAACTTGTAAGTTCTCGGTTTGATTTTTTTGGAACTGAGTCAGCAGATATTCTAAACCTTCTAGCGTCCGTTGATAATTTACAGGTTTTTCTGGTGTTGGTTGCATCTTCGTTTCCTGGTCTATTTGAGTGGGAAGCATGGCCGGATTCATTTGCGGCTGGGGTGGGGTGGTACTAGATGCGGTGGAATTAGTAGAGTTATGTGATAATTCGGGCAAACTCTGTGCAGGATGGGCAACACGTCCATTACCAATACTGTCTTTAACTGGTGGAGTTACAACCACAGCCTCAGAAAACTCTGGTGTAGAAGTGATGGCAGGTGCAGCAGGTAAACTGACTGTATGCCCATTTTCCAAAGCTTGCGTAAAGGCGTTTTTGGTTTTGTCAGACACATAATTAATGCCTTTCAACCGCACATTTAATGCCTTCTTTTTCTCAACGGGAGGTAGTGCAGGTTCAATTTGATAAGGATCGATGTTTTTCAAAGGTAAACCAACCACACGCAACTGTACAGCCGCTTCTCTCAGGGAGCGATCGCTATTCTTTTGGGTGCTGGGGTTTAAGGAGATGGTAAGATGTGGGCGATCGCCTAGAATATCTTTCACCAAGTTAGTCAAAATCCGTCTGGGGCCAAACTCTACGAAGCAATAACCACCGGCTGCATAAATATTCTCAATTTCCTGTTTAAACAACACCGAGTTAGCAAGGTGGGTTTCCAGAATTTTTTGAATACTTTGGGCTTCTTGGGGGTAAGGCTTACCGGTAACGTTGGTGAAGACGGGAACTTTGGGACTATTGAACTTGACCGACTTAGTGGCGATGGCAAAGGATTTTTGAGCAAAGGCAATTAGTGGTGTGTGGAAAGCAGCAGACACAGGTAACAATACCGCTGCACAACCTTGGTCATGTAACGCCTGTCTTACCTTGGCGATTTCTGCGGTGGGCCCTGCCAAGACAATTTGGGTGGGAGAATTAAAGTTAGCAATGGTTACCTGGGGATAGTTCCGCAGGACTACAGCCACTTTAGATAAATCTTCTTTCACCGCCAACATACTCCCAGCATCATGGTCTGGGTCTTCTGGGGCGGCCATGGCTTGACCCCTGGCTTTCACCAAGAATAAGTAATCTTGTTCACTGAGAACACCCGCAGCCCACAAAGCTGTTAATTCACCGAAGCTGTGTCCGGCGACAAAATCAGATTTAAAACCGGCTTGTTGCAAGATGGAATACAAACCTGCACTAAATACGCCGATGGCAGGTTGGGCATATTCTGTGCGTTGCAGTGCGGCAATTTGGGCATTTTTTTCTGCCTCATCAAATACGGGATGGGGAAAAACAATCTCTGACAACGGCTGCAAATTATCTTTGAGTAACAAACTATCCATACAGCCGTGCAGACGACGCATTTCCGGGAAATTCATCACCACTTCCCGTCCCATTTCTAGGTATTGGGAACCTTGTCCAGAGAACAAAGCCACAACCTTACCGCCCAACTCCATCCCAGAGGAACGGTAGTAAATACCTTGGGGATGATCCCAAGATGTGATTGAACCTTTATGCTTTAACCAGTCAATGCTAATTTGCATGAACTTGCAAGCTTCTTGCAGATTTTCAGCCACAAATCCCACTCTGGCTGCAACCTGGGGAATCTCAATTGATTGGGATTCCTGAACTAATGCCGCAAAATGTCTCTCACCGCCATCTGTTTGCAACTGACCGAGAGTTTCTTCACACTTACTCAACAGTTGTGCTGGGTTGTTAGCAAACAGTAGTACCTCGCGGGGAGTGCTGTGTAAACGGTAGGGACGATTTTCGCCGGCTTCGTATTCTTCCAACACAATGTGAAAATTTGTACCACCAAAGCCGAAAGAACTCACACCCGCACGTCTTGGTGCTTCTCCTTCTGCCCGAATCCAAGGTCTGGTTTCGGTATTTAAATAAAATGAGGAGTTTTTAATGTCGAGTTTGGGGTTGGGTTCAGTAATATTAATGGTCGGGGGTAAAACCTTGTGATGTAGTGCCAAAGCTGTTTTAATCAAACTTGCCGCACCAGCCGCCGCCTTAGTATGTCCAATTTGGGACTTCACACTACCCAAAGCAATGTGCTGTTTTTTGGTATCGTGTTGGTTAAAGTAATCTCTTAAAGAACCAAATTCTGTGGGGTCGCCTGCCATTGTACCTGTACCATGGGCTTCCATTAAGCTGACAGTAGCAGGAGAAAAACCAGCATCCTCATAAGCACGTTCTAAGGCTTTGACTTGGCCTTCTTTGCGGGGAGCATAAATACTCTTGTAGCGACCATCGCTAGAAGTACCAATGCCTTTAATCACTGCATAAATTCTGTCGTTGTCCCGTTCTGCATCTTCTAGACGCTTGAGGACATACATTCCCACACCTTCACCCAGCATCATCCCATCAGATTTAGCATCGAAGGGTTTAACATTATCACTAGGAGAAACAGCAGGTGTTTTGCTAAAAGAGATATAAGCCATGATGGTGTTATCAGTATCCACACCACCGGTCAACATCATATCAGCACGATGTTCAACTAGTTCGCTAATTGCCACCTTTAAAGCACCAAAGGAACTAGCGCAAGCCGCATCAACGACACAATTCATCCCGCCAAAATTCAAGCGGTTGGCAATTCGTCCGGCGACCACATTAGCCAACATTCCTGGGAAAGCATTTTCATCCCATTTGATGTAGGCGCTTTTAATTTTTTCGATAATTTTTTGGGTATCTTCATCAGAAATACCACTGCTTTTGAGTGCCTTTTCCCAAACAGGATACTCCAAACGAGCGGAAAGTGGTGTTGCCAATTGCTTGGCCATAGCCACCCCTAAAATTACCCCGACATTCTCGCGGCTAAACTCACGAGATTCACCATAACCAGCATCTTCCATTGCTTCTTTGGCAATCACCAAACCCAATAGCTGGGAAATGTCTGTAACTTCCAAAATGCTGGGAGGAATGCCAAACTCCATCGGGTTAAAATCTACTTCTGGGATGAAACCACCGCGTTTACAATAAGTTTTATCTTCAGGATTTCTAGGATTAGGGTCGTAATAATCCTCTATGTTCCAGTGACTAGCGGGAACATCAGTAATACAATCAATTTTGTTAATGATATTTTGCCAGTATTCCTGTAAATTTCTGGCTTGAGGCAATAGAGAAGCCATACCAACAATGGCTATAGGATTTTGTTGTAATTGTCTGTTAATCTTGCTAATTGACATTGGTTTTTCCTTATTCGATTTCTTGTCCTCTATTGACCTCATCACAGTTTTTTGACAACTATTGATTAGGCTCTCCAACTCTGCCAAGGCAGTATCAATTGAATAAGCAGACATAAGGCATATACTGTTCTTAAGTACCGTGAATCGTGATAGCTTGCGTGGCGCAGCATAGCTACAGTAATTCCTGTTGCCCATTCAAAATGAGCTATTTTTTATCTACGCGTAACATGACGCAGACAAAACTAAATGCTTCTCTTTAAACCGACACCACACGATACACACTGCCTTTCTACCTCCAGGCAATTTTGGAAAACAGCGATCGCGTCAGAATTTTATCCAGCACTCGATTCTTGATATTGTGGTAATAGGTCAATGACGTTGTTGAAACTGGTAAAATAGTCTTGGAGTGCGTTAGCTGCTTGACCAGTGAATTCCATCCATTCGTAATGGCAAAGGTTTTGGGCAATTGTATCCCACTGGATCACCGGAAACTGAGGAGTAGCTACTAAGACAGAAACGCTTTTTTCTCCCAAACTTGTTTGAGTATCTAACTTAACAGCAGCAATATAGCTGGTGTTAATAATGACGTTCTGTATTTTGATAAATGCCATAGCCAGTTTCAACGTCCAGGATAATGTATTTTAAGCAATTCAACCCAGAAAAGTTGACAAGTTCGTTACCGAAAAAACATCCCCCTTTATTCCCAATTCATGCACTTTTCTGAAGAAATACTCACACACTTAAAAGGTGATGCCAATGCGGTTGGGTTTAGTTTTGTCTTTTCCACGCTTAACAAAATAACTAAATTTCCTTGCCGCCTTGAAACGTTTGAATTAATAAAAAGAATAACATGATTCACACAAACTAAATCATTTGTTTAAGGTTATTTTATAAAAAGCCTAAATTCTGGCTGGCATTTTTTTTGTATAAACCATACACCAAAAGTATAATTAATATCCAATGCAATCACCTGAAAATTCTCTAAATTCCCCCTGGGGTCTTGATTCACATATCAGTACCAGAGTCTATTCAATTAATTAAACATCTAATTAACACATAGGAATAAAACAGTAGTAAGTAAATGTATTTCTCAGCAGAGCATCATAATTGAATCCAAATATTTAATGATTTTTGAATATTAAATAACAAAAATATCTAAACAGTTATTTATGAAGCAAACCTTAATTTAGTAAATTGTACATAATAAACAACACAAAATAAATTGTAATGAATCCCCAAAAATTTGATATCATCAACTAACATCTGACAACAAAGTTACAGAAATAGAAATAAATCCATGAATCCCACAAATAGCCATATCACACTTAATAAAATTCTGATGCTAACCCCATAGCCAAAAAACTAATGACTAATAACTGACTTCCCACTCCACTGCTGCCAACGCCACAACCCCCGGCCAACCAACTCCGGATTTGCATCCCCCACAAAACAGATGCGCCCCAACCGTTCACAAGCCAGCAAAATTTCCCCATGCCCCATAAAAGGAGCTATCACAAAATTATTCTGACTTGTATACAAATTAATTAAATAATTAACAATTCCTTCCACGCCCTCAATATTAATAGGAGCCTGCGGCCGAGATATTAATTGATGAGAAAAAATACCCACATAAACATTACCCAGCAGCAACTCATATTGAAAGGGCATTTGGCAACGGCGATAAAATTCATAAATCTGACCCTCAGAACGTAACACCGCCACCACCCGCGCCTCATCCACCAAATAATCATGCTCCCAGGTAGCAGAAAGAGTAGCGATCGCCAGAGAAGCATCTGAAGGTAACAAGTTGGTAAAATCTGAACTAGCCGTATCGCCGCAATACACCAAATGCCGATCCAGCAGCCATTCATCCCCAAGCTTCACTTGAGTATTTGCTGGTTCCACCACCTGTTTTGGCTGACGTAGACTCTGCTTCTGTGCCAACTTAGCAGCCCTTTGTGCCATAGCACTGTTATGGGCCAAAATCTGTAACTCTTTTTGTTTCGCCCTCGCATCAACCATCAATTGAGCTAACCGTGCAGCTTCCGCCTCGTCTCCCCTAGCCTGGGCCAACTCCCAAGCCTGTTGCGCCTGTTCCGCCGCCGCCCGTTCCTGACTACCAGCCCTAGCTATCTTCAGTAACGCTGTAGGACTATCAGCAATAGGCGATCGCTTAATTATCTGTTTCACCTCTGGATGAATACTTTTAGCAATTTGCTTACCATGCTGAAAAGTGCGTTCCGAGTAGCCCACCTCTCTAGCCAACTCAACTGTGCGCTTGGGAGGTGGTGAAATCGTTTCACTACCTTTATGAGTATGTTGATTATCGCCAGCTTTCGCCCTCAGTCCCATCCTTACTAAAATTTGATCACGCTCAAACCACAGTTCCGAACGTTCCAACGGTTCCAACTCATTGCGAATCAGATTTTCGTCAATTTCCGCCAACCGCGCTTGATCCGCATCTTGATAATTGACAATATTACACTCAACCGCCTCCAGCCCCAATAGCTTACAAGCAGTCAGCCGATGCAAACCAGCAATCAAATTCAGCTTTTGGTCTACCGTAATCGGATTCAATAAACCATTAGCCTTAATCGACTCCTTCAAATCATCAACCTTCTCACCCTTGACCGGACGGCGGTTTTGACCAATATGAATTTGGTCTATAGGCACGATGGGCATAATTACAGCTTTTTAGTGCAGTCAGTCAAAGAATCAGTATACATAATTTAGAGAAGTGATAGAGATAGAGTGATGGGGACAGTAACCAGCGACTAATGACAATATCGTATTTTACGATACTGGATGCGATGTCAAATTAGGATAAAACTAAGAAAGATTTGAAGTAACGCCACTATCGATTTTGTTGCCAAGTTAGTAAATAAGGTGGCTGTACAGACATACAAAGATTCCTAAAACCCACAAATACGTAAAGCCCAACTCATCTTTGCACCTTTACGTGAGCTTTTCATATCTTAAATTCAGCACTACCAGTATAAGTCATATTGCTTAACTTGCAGACAAGCCGACTGCGATAGACAAATTTAACACAATTGGAATAAAAATATGGCAGCAAACAAAGAAAGCCAATTATTTTCAAAACCCCTAGGTCGGTGGCGGATTATTTTGGCCGGTTCCGTTACTTTATTAGCCGGAATCATCGCTTTCTACAATTTTTCACCAAATCGGACACGCCCTCAAGTTCAGACTCCACCAGAAACTACCACAGAAATTGCCCCTGTTAGACTTGCAGTGACAGCCTTAGGACGTTTACAACCCCAAGGGGAAGTGACAACTTTGTCTGCTCCTAATGCAGTTAACGGCCCACGAGTAGAAAGACTACTAGTCACCGAAGGTGAACAAGTTAAAAAAGGACAAGTATTGGCGCATTTAGAAAATTATGCTCGCTCCACAGCCGCCTTGCAACAATCGTTAGACCAGCTAGAAGTAGCCAAAGCCAGACTCGCACAGGTGAAAGCGGGAGCTAGAAGCGGAGATATTGCCGCACAAAGAGCTGCGATCGCGGGTTTAGAGTCACAATTAAAAGGAGACGTTGCAGCGCAACAAGCAACAATCAACCGCATCCAGGCTGAGGTAGACAACGCCCAAAGCGAAAACGAGCGATATCAACAGTTATTTAGACAAGGTGCCATTTCTGCCTCTGTAGCAGATAGTAAAGCTTTACAACTCCAGACTGTACAACAGCAGATCACAGAAGCCCGAGCCAACCTCAACCGCACTCAAACAACTCTCCAAGACCAAATACAAGAAGGTAGAGCTAGACTTAACAGTATTAGCGAAGTCCGGCCCGTCGATGTTGAGTTAGCACAAACTGAAGTTACTAGTGCGGTAACTGCTATCAAACAAGCAAAAGCTGACCAGGAATTGACTTACCTCAGATCTCCCATAGATGGCAAGATTTTAAAAATCCACACCAAAACCGGAGAAGTAATTGACAACGCAGGCTTTGCTGAGATCGGTAAAATATCTCAGATGTATGTAGTTGCAGAAGTTTATCAAACTGATATATCAAAAGTCAGTGTAGGTCAAAAAGCTACCATTACTAGCACGGCATTTGCTGGGGCAATTCCCGGAACAGTGACCGAAATTGGTTGGCAAATTGGTCGCCAAAGCATATTCAGCCTTAATCCCACAGCAGATACAGACCGCAGAATAGTTGAAGTCAAAATCAGCATCGATAATCCCGAAGATAGTGCGCGGGTAGCTCGTTTAACGAATTTACAGGTAGATGTTGCCATTCAAATATAGTCATTGGTCATGAGTCAGTGGTTAGTTGTCGGTTATATATCACTAACTGCCAACTGACAAACAAACAAATATAACAAATCACAACTGAATCCATGAATTTTAGAATTCCTTTGGCGTGGCTACAGCTAGCCCAGCAAAAAGTTCGGTTTGTCGTAGCCGTAAGTGGGATTGCTTTTATTGTGCTGCTAATGTTTATCCAACTTGGCTTTCAAGATGCACTTTATTCTAGTGCTACCGCACTGCATCAAAATCTCCGGGGTGATTTATTTTTAGTCAGTTCGCAATACAAATCTTTGACATCGAATCAAAGTTTTTCACGCAATCGTTTATACCAAACCTTGGGTTTTGATGGGGTAGAGTCAGTTAATCCCATATATTTACAATTTGCCAAGTTAAAAAATCCAGAAACTGGAGAGAAATATTCAATATATGTGATTGGTTTTGACCCAGGAAAATCTGTCTTCAATATACCAGAAGTTGCAGAAAATTTAGACCGACTGAAAATTCCTGACATTGTCCTTTTTGACAGAATTTCTCGCCCAGAGTTTGGCCCCATCGCTGCACAATTTGATGCGGGAAATTCTGAGCAGACAATTGAAATATTTCCCTTTGATGCTCTCATTGGCTACAGAGTGAGGGTAGGGGGTTTGTTCAGCTTGGGGCCTTCTTTCGGTGTAGATGGCAATTTAATTGTCAGTGACTCAACTTTTTTGAAGATAAATCCTATCACTCGACCAGCAGAAATGATCGATATAGGTGTCATCAGCCTTAATCCTGGTGCAGACCCAGATACGGTTATGAGAAATTTAGCAGCAATTTTACCTAAAGATGTTCAAGTATTTACTCGTGAGGGTTTCATTGATTTTGAAAAACAATATTGGGCTGTGAGAACACCCATTGGTTTTATTCTTAATCTCATGTTGACTATGGCTTCTGTAGTTGGTGTAGTAATTGTCTATCAAATTCTCTATAGCAACATTGCGACTCAATTTGTGGCCTACGCAACTTTAAAAGCAATTGGATATGCCAATACATATCTCTTAAATGTAGTCTTTCAACAAGCAATAATCTTGGCTTTATTAAGTTATATACCAGGATTTTTATCTTCCATAATTATTTATGCATTTGCAATGGAAGCTACTAAATTGCCAATCATGATGACTGTGAATAATGCAGTAATAGTCTTGGTTTCAGCAGTTTTAATATGTATAACTTCAGGGTCACTAGCAATTAATAAACTCCGCTCCGCAGATCCGGCTGATATTTTCTAGTCTTCTAGAAGCGAACTATCTTCTAACTTCAATCATATAAATTACCAATCACTCCTATCTCCATGAACCTCCAAAACAAAACTCTCTTAATTACTGGAATTGATGAATTTATTGGCTTGCGTGCAGCCGAGTTAGCTATAGCCCAAGGAATGAAAGTTCGTGGAATCCAAAGTTCTGCCGATAATAATCAAACAGTACAGAATTTGGGTATTGAAGTAATTGTTGGCAGTATTACTGATGCTGCTGTTGCCCAAAAAGCCTGTCAGGGTGTAGATATTGTTTTGCATACGGCACAAATGGCCCAAGAAGCAGGTTCTATTAAAGAATTTAGGGCTGTGAATGTTGGTGGTACAGTCAATATGGCTAAAGCTGCTAAAAATGCTGGCGTCAGAACATTTGTGCATCTTTCCAGTGTAATGGTCTATGGTTTTAATTATCCTGACGGCATCACAGAAACTGGGCCTCTTTCAGGTGAAAATAATCCCTACTGTCAAACTAAAATAGAAGCCGAAACCGAACTTTTACCTCTGAATGCACCCCCAGATTTTGGCATTATCATTATTCGCGCTGGAGATGTTTATGGGCCAGGAAGTATTTCTTGGGTAATTAGACCCATTCTGATGATGCGCCAAAAATTATTTGCTTATGCCAATGATGGTAAAGGAATCATTAATCACGTATATATAGACAACTTAATAGATGCCATCTTTTTAGCAATAGAAAAAGAGGCATACGGTGAAATTTTTAATATCACCGATGGACAAAGCACGTCTTGGAAAGAATATTTTCTGCAATTGGCGGCAATGGAAAACTTATCGGCACCAATGTCTTTACCAAAAGAGGAAATGAAATTATTTCTGAAACTACGCGCCCAAGGACAGAAACTTTTCCGAAAGAAAGCTGATATTCTCCCTGAATCTGTAGATTTTATGAGTCGCCCTTACGCTTATTCAATTGCCAAAGCACAAAACCTGTTAAATTTTCAACCTAAAATTGACCTAGAAAAAGGGCTGCACTATACACAAGAATGGCTGAACAAAACCGATATTTAAAATTAACATCAATACAGTGCTTTTCATCTATCTTGAAAATTTTCCTAAGTTGGAAAACCCGTCTACATAACTTTGCTCTGTGTTTATATGTAGTTAATTCTTTCTCTACTGCACAAGAGATTACAAACCCTACCTTGCGACACACTTCATAAAAGGTTGAGGGAATAGGAAGCAGTAAAAACTCTATTACTGGTCTGGGTTTATAGCCCCAGTCAGAAAAACAATTATTTTGAGCAGTAAGCCTCAGAAAAACAAAATTTCCTGGTGGGTTACTGTTCCCTATTCCCTTTGAAAAACGCAAGTTCCAAGACAACATCTAGTTAAATAGTCGAAAAATTTTCAATAACATTATTTCGTCGTATGAGCAAGATTCTACCAAAATTAAGTATTGGGTTACCTGTCTACAATGGTGATAAGTTTATCCAAGCAGCCTTAGACTCGCTTTTGGCTCAGACATTTGCAGATTTTGAGCTAATTATTTCAGATAATGCTTCGACAGATAAAACCGAAGAAATTTGTCGAGCATACGCCGCCCAAGATCAACGTATTCGCTACTATCGAAATGAAAAAAATATCGGTTGTTCTCCTAACTTCAACCGTGTTTTTGAATTGTCTACAGGTGAATACTTTAAGTGGGCTGCCTATGATGATTTACATGCTCCAGATTTTCTAGCAAAATGTGTTGCTGTACTTGATTATAATCCTGAAATAGTTTTGTGTCATTCCCACGTCTATTTTATTGACGAAAATGGCCATTTTTTACAAAACTACAATCTCAAACTCAACACGGATTCACTGAAACCTCAGGAGCGTTTTCATGAATTACTTACCAAGCATCTCTGCTATCAATGTTATGGAGTAATTCGCGCCAATGCCCTGAAACAAATACCATTAATGGGTAGTTATGGTACTGCTGATGGCATTTTACTGTTAAGACTTGGTTTACTGGGTCGATTTTATGAAATCCCCGAATATCTGTTTTTTGCCAGAATTCATTCTGAGCAATCCTTGAGTATGTTTTTTCCCAACTACTTGTTGTTTACAGACAATAAAACTAAATATTCACCCAGTATGTTGCCTGACCTTTATGCCTATACAGTGTGGTTTGATTCTTCAAAAAAGGGAAAAATTTTGTTTCCGCATTGGAGAATAGTTTGGGAATATATCCTTTCTATATACCTGTTTGAATTAAGTCTTTATCAGCGTGTACGGTGCCATATCAGTATTTATCAACAGTTGAGAGGTAGTGAGTATCTTTTGCTCAAAGATTTACTAAAAGCGATGCAAATAGTCTGGCAACGTTGGCAAGATTATGCTGCTCAAAAACAGCAAATTGTTTCTTAAATAATTGGGTTTTAACAATAAAAGGGTGTTGTAACAGTGAATGCAAAACAAAAATTACTGGTAAAAATAACCAAATCATGTTGAAAATAACTCATCTTTCTTCTCTTTTGCTAGCTAGTTTATTAAGTCTCAGCTTTGCAAAAACCGTGAATGCAGACACTACAGCAACGCTGACAGTGGTAGTGAATGGAATCAATAACCAAAAGGGTGAAATCTGCATGGGAGTTTACTCTAAGGGCAAAGGATTTCCTATGAGTACTAATGATGTTCACAAAAGTGCCTGTGTGCAGCCTTCAGGGAGTACTTTGACTCATACATTTTCTGGTTTGAAACCGGGAAATTATGCCGTTGCCGTAGTAGATGATCAAAATGGCGATCGCCAGTTGAATACAGACTTTTTTGGCATTCCCAAAGAAGGTTTTGGAATTTCCCAAAATCCCACTGTTTCCATAGCCACAGGTACACCCAAGTTTCATGATGCCAGTTTCTTCATGAACCAAAATACCAAAATCAACATTTTCATGAAATATTCCCTCGATTCATAAGAACGGGGAATAGGGAGTAGGGAATAAGGGATCAGAAAAACAAAGATTTTGGTAACAACTCAAAGTCTTTCCCCCCTGCACCCGGCACCCCTGCCTCTTCACCCCACCTCCCACCTCAGTCAACAGGGCAAAATTTGCCGGAGACTATATATGAAAGAGTTGACAATATTCCTATCTCAGTCTTTGCTGGGTTGGTTGGCTATTCAAATGTGTTTAGCTTTGGTTTTTCTGTTCTACATCCACTTAAGTCACAAAAAAGTATTGCCTGATGAAGAGTTACCTAAAACAGCAGTGATTCTTTGCTTACGTGGAGCCGATCCGTATTTGCCCAATTGTATCGAGGCCCTGTTAAATCAAAATTACCCAGAGTACGATTTAAAGCTAATTGTTGATAGTCAGGATGATCCGGCTTGGGAAGTTGTCAACGAAACTATCAAAAAGCAAGAAGCCAGCAATTTCCAAATCAGCCCTTTGAGGATAATTCGCCACAACTGTAGTCTCAAATGCAGTTCGCTACTGCAAGCTGTGTCGGAATTAGATGATTCTTACAAGGTAGTTGCTTTGGTAGATGCCGATACAATAGTTCATGCTAATTGGCTGCGTGAATTAGTTAGTCCCTTAAATGATCCCAAAATCGGCGCAACGACAGGTAACCGTTGGTATATGCCTACAGGTAAATATTGGGGGTCTTTAGTCCGCTACATCGGTAACGTCTCTACAGTTGTGCAGATGTACTTATTTCGCATTCCTTGGGGCGGGACTTTGGCTATCAAAACAGATGTGCTACGTCACACAGGAATACTAGAGAAGTGGGGACAAGCTTTCGGTGAAGATTTGATGATGCATAACATCCTTAAACAACATGGGATGCAGGTCAAGCTTGTTCCTTCTTTAATTATGCTGAATCGAGAAGAATGTGATTTACTTGGCTTCATGGACTCTCTGAAGCGGTTACTATTTTATTCTCGACTTTATCATCCTCGTTGGATAGCTATAATTGGCGATGCTGTTTCTAGTATCTTATTTCCTTCTCTAGCAATAGTAGTGTTTATCTTGTCATTGCTCGATACTCAATGGGATTTGGCAATGATATTGTTGGCTACTTATTGTATCTATACCATCGGATTACTTTTGTTGACACTGATATTAGAGTTAGCAGTACGTCCAGTAATTCGCTTTCAAGGTCAGCCGATGACTCCCTTGTCAGTTACTACAGTAGGCAAAATATTAATTGCTATCCCTCTAACACAGTGGGTGTATGGATTGGCAATGCTATCTTCTTTGTGGATGTCAACAGTTAAATGGCGCGGTATTGTTTATCGAGTACAAAATCCTTGGAATATCCGATTAGTTGAATACCATCCTTATGATTTGTTAGATCAACCTATTGATAGCAAAATTTCTCTTTGATTTGACTAATTTTGCTGAGGAATAGTAGGTAGGGTGAAATAAGCAGATAAACAAGGTACAAGAGTTAATTTTCTTCCTCATAACGAATGACTGATAACAAATTGATTCATCTTTCGCAAGGAATTTAATAGAGGTATAAAGATGAACAAATTGGTAATATTTCTATCTCAAGCTTTATCCATTAGCCTGGCTATTCAGGTATGTTTATCACTGGTATTTTTGTGGCGTCTGTCTTCACACAAAAATAACTTATTACCAGATCAACAGTTGCCTAAAACAGCGGTAATTCTTTGTTTGCGTGGTGCTGATCCGTTCTTAGGTGACTGTTTAAAAGCCCTATTAAATCAGAACTACCCATACTATGATTTAAAGTTGGTTGTTGATCGTATGGAAGATCCGGCATGGACAATTGCTACCAAGACGATTGAGGCAGAAGGAGCAACCAATGTTCAAATTAGTCCTTTAAGAATAATACGCAAAAACTGTAGCCTTAAGTGTAGTTCTCTATTACAAGCTGTTTCAGAATTAGACGATTCTTACAAAGTAATTGCTTTAGTAGATGCTGATACAATAGCCCATCCCAATTGGCTGCGTGAATTAGTTACTCCTCTAACTAATCCTCAAGTCGGAGCAACAACTGGTAATCGTTGGTATTTGCCTACAGGCAACAATTTAGGCTCTTTAGTACGGTATATCTGGAATGTTTCTGCGGTAGTTCAGATGTACATATACAAAATTCCTTGGGGTGGTACTTTGGCGATTAAAACAGAAGTACTTCACCAAACAGGATTGTTAGATAAGTGGGGGAAAGCTTTATGTGAAGATACTATGGTACGTAGTGTTTTAGGTAAATACAAAATACAGGTTAGATTTGTACCTTCTTTGATCATGCTCAATCAGGAAGAATGTGATTTACCAGGATTCAGATACTGGATGAAACGCCAACTACTTTGTTCTCGGCTATATCATCCTAGATGGTTAGCTGTAATTGGTAATGCGATTTTTACCATATTCCTTCCTACTATTCTCATGCTGCTATCTTTGGCAGCCTTGTTCACTGGACAATGGTATGCTGCGGCCTTGTCTTTTAGTTCCTATGGCAGCTATGTAGTGGCTTTGATGTTAATCATACTTTTCTTAGAGCGAGGAGTACAGCAAGTTCTGCAATTTCATGGTCAGCCTCGCACACAATTGTCAGTTACTCACATCTTGAAAATGTTAATGGGCATTCCCTTTACACAATGGGTTTCTGGGTTAGCAATGCTGTCATCTTTATGGATGCCAAAAGTTAAGTGGCGTGGTATTACTTATCAAATCAAAAATTCCTGGAGGATTCGGCTATTGGAATACCGCCCTTATCAAGTATTAGAGCAATCTGTTGATCGCCATACATCTCTTTGAATACTCTCATTGTTCAGCAGAGTATAGGGTAAAAATCTACTCTGTACAATTCGGTAACGGTGTCAATGCGTAAATCCTAAATTCGAGTTCATCAGGGTAAATGGGTGTTCAAGTTTCTCAACACCAGTACTTCTCTGAATCAAAATACGCAAATACATTGAAACTATGAACAAGCAACCTCTTCGCATTGCGCTGTTTACAGGATTGTACTCTCCTTTTTTGACGGGCGTTTCAGTCGCAGTACATCAACGAGTTCGCTGGTTACTACAACAAGGTCATGAAGTCTTTCTCGTCCATCCAGAAATCAATGATAAGTATCCTAAAAATGTGGGCGATCGCCCCATGCCAGGACTAGATGAATTATTGCCTTTTCCCAACTTTTGTGCTTACGCATTTCCCACACGCCCGCTGATTTTCTACAAGTCTCTACCCCAACCACTAAATTATCGACATTGGAGCGATACTAAGTTATTAGAAAACTTCCAACCCGATATTATAGTAGTTGAAGAGGCTCCACAAATGAGGGGTTTCTACTCACTTTTCTTGCAAGGTTATGGTCGTTCAATTGGTGTGGAATACGCTCAAAAAACAGGTACTCCCATCATATCTATCTTTCATACTGACATTGTTGCCTATATCCAATACTACTTAGGCCAACAGTGGTTTAACTTGATGCGTCCGATTATTCCCATGTTAGTTAAGCAATCCACTGAGGCTTATGATGCCAATTTGTTTTCTTCTCGAGAACAACTACATAAGTATGAATTGCTGAACTGTCAACGTGGTGAATATCTTCCCTATCAGGGAATTGATTGTGAGAAATTTCATCCCCGAAATATTATCTACAACCCCATTCCTGATGACCACAGACCAATTATTTTGTTTGTGGGACGGATTACGGCGGAAAAGAATGTGATGCAACTGATAGATATGTTTCCGCTGATTGCCGCTGAAATTCCTGATGTTCATTTGGTGGTTATTGGTAGTGGACCCCTTGATGATGAATTGCGGCGACGTGCTAGCAAGTTTAAATCTGGGATTACTGTCTGGGGTGAATCTCACGGTACTGAACTGTTGGGTTGGTTTGCTCGTGCAGATATCTTTGTCAATCCCTCAGCAACCGAAAATTTCTGTACTACAAATAACGAGGCTTTAGCTTCTGGTACTCCTGTAGTTGCTGTGGTTGCACCTTCAACTGCCGAGCAGGTTTTTCCTGGTCACAACGGCTTTTTAGCTGAACCCAACAACCCCGCAGATTTTGCCCAGAAGGTGGTGACAATTCTCAAAAATTCTCCACTTAAAGCAGAAATGACTGCACAAGCTCGTCCTTCTATACTTCAATATGATTGGTCGGCGTGTACAGAAAAGTTTGAAGCCAGACTTTATCAGCTGGTTCAAGCATCGGAGAAATTAGAATCAACAAAGGCTTAATTAGCAAATAAAACAGACAAATGCCAGAGTATGTTTATACTCTGGCATTTCCTGATAATGAAAAGTTTGTAGTAGGGACTGAAGTTTTTCAAGACAGGACTAAAGTCCTGACTACGAGCAAACATTTTTAGGACTTACGCACTCGCTACAAAAATTAAGGCTTTGAGATTGCTTCCCTACGGTCGCAATGACGAAAATATGTGGTTGGTTACGTAAGTCCTGATTTTTATTTGGTTTCTTGAAAATTAGCGGTTGGTACTTTTTCAATCTGCTGAGTAAAATATGATTCTTCGTGTTTGAGTTGTTGTGCTAGTTGTAATCCTTGTTGAAAGGCTGTGAGTGCTTGAGGATAATTTTTTTGTTCTAGATACAATTGCCCAATTTGGTCGTAGGCTTGCATCATGCCATAAAAATTGACGGCTTGCTTTTGTGTCTCGATGAGAATTTGGCTAGCTTGCAAAGCTTCGGTTATTTGTCCTTGAGAACGATAAAGGAGAATTAATTTCTGCAAAGCTTCACCTGCACGAGCATATTGCTGTGATTGCCAGGCGGTGACGTAAGCGGTTTGATAGTTGTTAAATGCTTCTTGTAGTAAAATAGGATTTTGCTGTGCTAGGGATTCATAATTGGCACCGATCGCTAGTTTCAATTCTGAGATTTTATTCAGATTATTATCCTGGTTGTAAATTTCGGCGAGCTTATTTAAGACATTGACCGACTCTTGGGGTTGTCTTGCTTGTTGATATATATAAGCTAGCTGTTGTAGATATACTAATTGGTTTTGGCGATCGCCTGGGGTTAAACTCAGTAATTCCTCGTAGGTGGCGGCGGCTTGGGGGTAATTAAACCAAAGTAGATGCAGTTCTCCAATGGTATTGAGAGTCTGCAATACGGCGTTGGTGTCTTGTTGTTGGCGCACTGTTGCCAAAACTTGGTTGTACGCTTCTAGGGCCAGTTCAGGCGATCGCACTTTTTGGTAAGCTTCACCAAGCGATCGCATTAATTCTAAGTCTACAATTTTTGAGCTTTGTGCTTGCTTTTGAATGGTTTGTAATCGCTGGGTAATATATTGTACCTGTTCATTATTATTTTCATTCCAGGCGATCGCACCTACTCGCCCTAATGCTTGTACCTCTGCTACAGAACCCAAATATCGCCGCAAGCGGAGTTCCCGATTCCAGATATCAAATGCTGCTTCCTCATCACCTGTTTGCAATTTCGCCGCTGCTTCCAAATTTAATTGATCCAGTGCTGTTTCTAAGCTTTGCAGTTCCGGGAGAGTTAACTGCTGTTTGTCAATTAAAGGCGGTAGTAAAGGGTCAGGTGTGGTAATTTCTAGAGGATTGGGAGGAAACTTATCTGGTTGTTGGGGCTTTTTACTCTCCGCTATTGCCAAAGAAGCGTTCAGTTGCCAGATTATAGCAAAAGTAACAGTAAAACATAAACGTCTTAGCATAAATACTTTACCTAATAAAATTTTGGATTTTGGATTAAGAATTGCTTCTAACAATCCTAACTGCCAACTTGTTTGACGCATCCAAAACTAAAATTCTCCCTACCGCCCCACCGCCCCACCCCTAAGCTTTACAATACTTGCAGATAATAAAAAAAAACCATTGATCATCTGTAATGACTAATTCCACAGATATTGCCACCTTAGCCCGTTGGATGGCAGCTGACTTTAGTAATCAAGCACAAGCTTTTGAAAACCCGCCTTTTTTTGCCCATATTCGCGTGTGTATGCGTCCTCTATCTTGGGATGTATTGTCGGGGGTGAGTTTATTTGTTGAGCAGGCTTATGATTATACGCTAAATGACCCATATCGTGTGCGGGTATTAAAATTGGTAACCGCAGGCGATCGCATCCAAATTGAAAACTACACTGTTAAGCAAGAAGAAAAGTTTTACGGTGCATCTCGTGACCTGGAACGCCTGAAAACACTAAAAGGTGACGATTTAGAAAAGTTACCAGGCTGTAACATGAATGTAGAGTGGATTGGCAACAGCTTTAAAGGCACAGTAGAACCAGGGAAAGGTTGCATTGTCTTTCGCAAAGGGCAAAAAACCTATTTAGATAGTGAGTTTGAAATTAGCGAAGAGAAATTTATCAGCCTTGACCGAGGACGTGATTTAGATACCAATGAACATATTTGGGGATCTGTCGCTGGCCCATTTCACTTTGTGCGTAAACACAGTTTTGCCGATGAAGTGAAAATTACAATCTCTTAAGCACCTGTGGCGGCTAACTCCAATGGATAGCCATAAGGAACTCGCTCAACAGAAGTTTCCCAACTGCCATTGGGGTATAGTTTCAACAAACGAAATCCTGGGAATTGTTGGTCAAGGATAAAATTTGGGCTGTTTGACTGGAACTGAATGCAAGTCGATGGAGTGCTGAGGTAATCAACCCCATGACGTTGGTGTTGAAATTCCTGGTGGACGTGACCAAATAAAACTAACTTGACTTGGGGATGGCGATCGAGAACTGCAAAAAATTCTTGGGGATTTTTGAGACTGCTGCTATCTAACCAGGCAGAATTAACTAGAAAAGGTGGATGATGTAGAGCTACTACACTAGGATTATTTCCTAGCATTTTTAACTCAGAGTCCAGCCAATCTAGAGTATTACCTGTAAGATAACCATGCACACACTCAGGTACAGACGAATTAAGCAAGATAAAATTCCAACCACCGCGCTGAAAAGACTTACGGCGGGAAATCATCCCTATACTTAAGATGTCATCCATTGCGATCGCGCAGTCATGATTCCCTGGTAGCCAGTAAGTTGGTACTTGTAGTGGATTTAGTAAGTTTTGCAGGTTTTCATAAGATTCAGGCGTGCCGTCGCCAGATAAATCTCCCGTCAGCAGTAGTAAATCAAGTTCAGTCCTTAGTTTCTTTAATCTCTCTATAACTGCCTGTAAAGACTGTGTAGTAGGCATTCCTAGCATTTGGTGATGTTCCGAAGCAAACAGATGGATATCTGTCACCTGAGCAATTGATAGGGGAGACACTTGATTCATTTTTACTGATCGCCGTGTGGGTGTCTTAACATCTGATTCGTCTTGAGGGAACGTAACTAATCCAGGTTTGAACGATTTTCATGTCATCATAGAACTAAAAACCACATATAGATATGTAATTTCTTAAAAAAACTGATTTTTCATCCATCTTAAGAGTGATATTGCCTTTTTTTGGTATTTTACGTCACTCATCCTTGGCAAAAATTCATCAATTCTTCACGCTATCTCCACAAATGTCTAGTCAGCAATCAATAATTGGACAAAAATATTTACCATTGCCCTGGATGTCAAAATGCCAGTAACTACTCAATTTTTTGATCAGCAGCAAAATTTTTTCTTTTGGAGGTACCAATTTAGCTAAAATGTTGGTATGATGGTTAATTGTGAGTGCGGCGACATAGCCAAGTGGTAAGGCAGAGGTCTGCAAAACCTCCATCCCCCGGTTCAAATCCGGGTGTCGCCTTTAAGAAAATATAAGTGTTACAGGGCTTTCAAGCCCTTTTTTTATGAGAGTTTTAGGGCTTATTTATAGAGCCTTCAGAGATTTTTGGGTTTATTTCGGGTAGTTTAGATAAACTTCTGGGGTAAAGCTGGGGTAAAAATGTAAGGCAAAGGTTTTTACCTCAGTTAATTGTCCTGGCGATTATAAAGATGCCTCCGGCACGCTACGCGAACGCGGCTATACAAACGAAGTCCGCGCAGGCGGACTTAGGAAAAATCAAATAAAATCAAATATTTAAACCCGCCTACGCGCGTTTGGACTGTGTAGCAGTGACTTCCAGTCGCTTGGTGCAATATCTGAGATTACTAGCTAGCAAAAATTGTTGATATAGGTAATCATTTAGTTACTAGCAGTCAAATTAATATAGGTTGGATGGAATGAAAAAATCTATTTCTTGTACATCTATTGCTTGCTTTTTTGGCTCGGTATTTACTGTGTATTCATAATTAGTATTCAAATTTTTGTCTTGCTCATTATTATTTTTATCTTTCTTTTTAGGTTCGTACACTTCTAATTGTTTGGAAGTGTCATAAAATTCTACATCCAAATCTTTTAATAGTTTAAAAAAATGATTTTCATCCAGAAAATTGGCATTACTGGGAGTCAGCCAACCCTTTTTCACTCCTTCGTATGCCAACAACCAATATTCTGAAAATAATATGTCGCTATTCAATTCACTTTCTATTTTTGAAAAATCTGGTGGATTACCTTGAATTAGTTTTGTTGTTTTTGAAATATCAAGTAAAACTAATAGACAAATTGTATCTTTCATTTCGATAACACAATTTACTGTAGTCTCTGCTATTCCAATCTCGAAGGTTTTAGCTAACCATAATGCCCAAGAAACTTCAAAATTATGTTTTATTGGGCTATGATAAAGTATTATTAGTTCAATTAATTCTTTTAATTTAATTTTAGATTCTGTATTTAGATAACTTCGATATGACAATAAAATTCTTGTTACAATATCTAAAATAGAGGGTTCCAATAATGCCGTTTTAAGCAATAAGTTCTCAAATAATTTCCAATTTATTTTAGGAATTTCCGTTGTTCTATACTCAAATGTTTTTAAAGCATATTTGAATATTCTATCAGCCTTTAAAGGATTCTTTTCAGCCAATCCCCAAATAAGGCTAAAATAGTGCTTAATACTATTTCCTAAATTTTTCCCCTTAAAATCGAATTGTAATAGAGCTAATGCAAATTCATCTTCAAAAGAGAACGGAAATTCTTTAATTCTAATTTTACTTTCATTTACTTCTAATTGAAAATCTGTTAAAGTTTTTTGCACACCTTTTAAAACTCTATCTGCTTCATCTTTAGTAGATACAAACAAGTAATAATCATCATAGTACCTACACGCTTTAAGATTGATGCTTGCAAATTGAGTTTGAAGAATATTATCAATTCTACAAGCAATAAGCTCTGCAATTATATGAGAAGTATCGGGTCCTATTGATATACCAATAGATTGTCGTTCTTGACAACTTCTAATGCAATTGTCAATATTATCCGCTATTTTATACAGCTTTGCATCCATATCTCCACTGTCAATTAGTTCATCTAATCTATCTTTTTGTTTAAAATAATTTTTCGCTTTTTCTTTTCCTAAAAACCCCCACGTTACAGAATGAGTATAAATACTTGGATAAAATTTTGATATATCAACACGAATTTCTATCAACTTGCTAAATGAAGTTTCGATAAGTTGATTTCTAAAATCAGCTACTCCTTTGCTCTTAGTCTTTACAGAGCGTTTTTTGACATCTTTTTCAGGAACTGGTAAACTTTTTGAGTACTGAGATAATCTAAAAACGTTTTCAAATAATGCCCAGTTATTTGTTATTTTTTCAGATAATTCAATGAAATGTTTAGGGTTAGGAATACGCAAGAATCGTCTTGATAACTTTCCTTTTGAAATAGAGAATTCGGTAGCTTTTGATGAATTAAATCTATTGACAAAATTATTCGCATGTGTTTTTTTTCTTTTTTTAAATTCGTTATTACTTTCTCCGGCCTGTTGCGTCAATATGAAATTTGGATTTGCTATTGTTCTGTTCTGCTCAAAACATATATCCCAAGATGAGATAATACTATTTACATTATTTGCAAGTGTTGATGTATGAAAAGGGGGTGGCAATTCTTTCGGGAAGTAGCCTCGCTCTATTAAGTCTTTTAGTTTCATTTAGATATATTTTCTCCCAAAGTACAAATTTAGGTAGTATGGACTAATTAGTATTTTTTACCTAAATCTAAGTAGCCTTATGTATAAGATTCCCCAAATTGGCGTAAAGCTAACTGGCAAATAAAGAATTTGCTACCACACGATAAGTGTAAAGGGGTTCTCTAGAAGAATGAAAAAGTCAGGGGAAATGGGCGGCAATTCAGCAGGGGGTATAATTCTTTAGGAACTTGTTTGACTTCCTGTTCCTCTTGCTTAGTCAGTTGAATTTCTGGTTTAGTCAGTAAGTCAAAAATTGCTAGCTAGTTCTTCTTCAGTGAGATTCTTTGCTATGGCTCGTCGCCTTTAAAAGAATATAAGGATTGCAGGGCTTATTTCTAGAGCCTTCAGAGATTTTTGGGTTTATTTCGTCGGGTAGTTTAGATAAGGAATTACCAGTTCCACTACGGCGAACTTTAATTAATTCTGCACAGATATTGACGGCAATTTATTCTGACGTCAACGCACCAATATCTAAACCAATGGGCGCGTATATTTGTTGTATAAATTCTGGTGTAAGTTGCAATTTTTGATATCCAGTACGGACTCGTTTTTCGCTACCCACCATGCCGAGATATTGAAGCTTTAGATTACATAGCATTAATAACCTAGAGATAACTAAACCTTTACTCATTGGCGTAACTTCATGTGGTAATTCCCTGTTATGTAAACCCTCAGGGGAACTTACCAATAATGAGTAGGAAATCTAATCAGCCAATGAAGATAAATCGCCGCCAGTTTTTGCTAAGTTCATCTGTCACAGCAGGTGGAGTTATTGCCACAAATCTTATATCCCAGTCACGCATTTTTGCTCAAGCACCTGCAATTATTACCTCAGATAAAATGCGTCCTGGCATACCTTACGGCATAGCATCTGGGGATCTCACAGATAATAGTATTATCCTCTGGAGTCGTTGCGATCGCCCTGCCCGGATGTTGATTGAATATTCCACCAGCGAATCATTTCGCAATGTGCGACGCGTTTTCGGGCCACGGGCTTTAGAAGAAAACGACTTTACAGCCAGATTTAGTCTCAACAATCTACCACCAAACCAACAAATATTTTATCGGGTAACTTTCCAAGATTTAGATTATCAAAATGTCTACAGTGAACCTGTAAGCGGTACTTTCCGCACGCCCCCAATAACGGGAAGAGATATCTTCTTTGTTTGGGGCGGAGATACAGCAGGTCAAGGATGGGGTATTAATCCTGATTTTGGGGGCATGAAAATTTATGAAACCATGCGTCAACTTAATCCCGATTTCTTCATTCATTCAGGTGATACTGTTTACGTTGATAACCCCATCCAATCCGAAGTATTACTCAATGATGGCACAATCTGGAAAAATATTACCATCGAAGAAAAATCAAAAGTAGCAGAAACCCTCACAGAATTTCGGGGCAACTTTAAATACAACTTACTCGATGAAAATGTCAAGCGTTTTAACGCCGAAGTTCCCATGTTGGCACAGTGGGACGACCACGAAACCACTAATAATTGGTATCCTGGCGAATTTCTTCTCAGCGATGACCGCTATACAGTCAAGGATGTTAACTTGCTAGCACAAAGGGCAAGACAAGCATTTTTTGAATATATGCCCATGCGCTATAAGACCAGATTTGATGCTGATAGATCGAAAATATACCGTTCATTCCAACATGGCCCATTGCTGGACATTTTCATGCTAGATGAACGCACTTACCGGGGGCCAAATACCGACAATCTTCAGCAAGTACAAAGTTCAGAAACAGATATGCTGGGCAAATCGCAGTTGCAATGGATAAAAGTGCAACTACTAAAATCAAAAGCAACATGGAAAGTAATTGCCAGTGATATGCCTTTAGGACTTATAGTTCGAGATGGCCCTAACGCTTTTGAAGCTTGGGCTAACGCTGATAATGGGCGACCCTTGGGAAGAGAGTTAGAAATTGTTGAATTACTGCAATTTATCAAACACCGGAATATTCAAAATGTCGTTTGGTTAACAGCAGATGTGCATTATGCAGCCGCCCATTATTACGATCCCAACAAAGCACAGTTTACCGACTTCAAGCCATTCTGGGAGTTTGTTGCTGGCCCTCTCAACGCGGGTACATTTGGCCCAGGCCAATTAGATAACACCTTTGGCCCCCAATTAATATTCCAAAGTAATCCTCCAGGGATGCTACCAAATCGACCACCCAGTGAAGGTTTACAATTCTTTGGCGGTGTGAAAATTGATGCTTATACCAAGGTGATGACGGTATCACTGCGTAATTTAGCTGGAGAGATTATTTACAGCAAAGATTTACCACCAGAAGCATAAAGTTTCCACACTATAGCTGGATGTAGCCAGTAAGATAGAGTCATTCTGTCTGCTGGCTTTTTGTTTTTCGGTAGCCACCGACGCGCCGCAGTAGTCGCAGGAAAGCATGACAAAACTTTGAGCGATCGCTTTTCTGGCTACCACATCAGGTTATTATCAAGTTCTGCAATTCCCATAAAATTCTATTGAGTAATTAGAGCATTAGATAAATAGGAGAATCCAGTGGAAGTTAAAAGGTTTATTCATAAAATTAAGTTACAAAACTTTCTTTCCTACGGAAGTGATGGTGAAGAAATTGAACTAGAACCGCTAAATGTTTTAATTGGTGCTAATATATGCGGCAAATCAAATTTAATCGAAGCTTTGGGAATTTTACGGTAAGAATTTTAAAGAAAATGCCATTCCTAAAACTTCTAATGTAGAGAGTATTGACAAAAATAATCTGGAACCCAGTTTAAAAGCTGCTACGCGTAACACTAGTAAGGGAGAGTATCAAAAAATTAAGCACGCCTCTAAGCTTTTGGAACTGCTGGATGTGGCTAAAGTGCGTCAAGCGTCGCCCTACTGCGATCGCCTGTTCATCACCCTCAGTGATAAGATAACAAAACCTTGAGCGATCGCTCGAAATTTTCCACATCACGTTATCATCGGATATTGTGGCTTTTCCGTGCGTAACCCCTAGCATCTATGACCGCTTCTAATTCTGAATCTCAACCAACGGAACCCAATAACCCTGGTGCGCCTCATACTCATACTGAATTGGTAGACCGCAGTAAGCTGAGTAAGATGTACCAGCATTATGTGGAAGTAAAGGATAAACATCCTAGTGCTTTGCTGCTGTATCGGGTAGGAGATTTTTTTGAAACTTTTTTCCAAGACGCTGTAACTGTCTCTAGGGAATTAGAACTGGTACTTACCAGTAAACACGGTGGCGAAGTGGGACGTGTGGCCATGACCGGTGTACCCCACCACGCTTGGGAACGCTACACTACCCAATTGGTAGAAAAGGGCTACGCAGTGGTAATTTGCGACCAAGTAGAAGACTCCTCGGAAGCTGTGGGTTTAGTCAGGCGCGAGGTGACACGTGTTCTGACACCAGGCACTTTGCTGGAAGCAGGAATGCTAAAATCTAGTCGCAATAATTACTTGGCATCTGTGGTAATTGCGGTTAATCATTGGGGTTTAGCTTATGCAGATATCTCAACTGGAGAATTTTTAACCACCCAAGGTAGCGATTTAGAACATTTAACTCAGGAATTAATGCGCTTGCAACCTGCCGAGGTGCTGGTTCCCACAAATGCACCTGATTTGGGTAGCTTGCTGCGTCCTGGAGAAACTTCGCCTCATCTTCCCCAGTGTTTACCACCTTCATTTTGTTATAGCTTGCGATCGCAACTGCCATTTTCTCAAGCTGAGGCTAGATCTACATTATTGCAGAAATTTAAAGTGCGATCGCTTGAAGGACTCGGTTGTGATCATTTACCTCTGGCTGTGCGGGCGGCTGGTGGTTTGCTGGAATATGTGGAAGATACCCAAAAAGCAAACACTATTTCTTTGCAAAGGCTACGCACCTACACCATTACTGATTATTTAATTGTTGATAGTCAAACCCGACGTAACCTAGAAATTACCCAAACAGTTAGGGATGGGACATTTCACGGTTCCCTGCTGTGGGCCTTAAATAGAACTAGCACAGCAATGGGTGGACGGGCTTTGCGGCGATGGTTGTTACAACCCCTACTTGATATTAAAGGCATTGGGGCCAGGCAAGATACCATCCAAGAATTGATGGAAAATACCCCTCTGCGTCAAGATTTGCGGCAGTTGTTACGGCAAATTTACGATTTGGAACGGCTAACGGGAAGGGCTGGTTCAGGGACAGCGAACGCTAAAGATTTAGTAGCTTTGGCAGATTCCTTGTCACGCTTACCAGAATTATCGCTCTTAGTTGCCGATGCGCGATCGCCTTTTCTCAAAGCTTTGCAAAAAGTTCCGGTTGTGTTATCAGAGTTGGCACAAAAGTTACACGTCCATCTAGTAGAATCACCACCAATACATATTAAAGAAGGTGGCTTAATTCGTCCGGGTATCAATCCCATGTTGGATGAGAGAAAAGCCACCGTAGAAGCAGACCAACAATGGATTGCCAATTTAGAAGTTGATGAACGCGCCAGGACGGGAGTTCCCACTTTGAAGGTGGGATTTAATAAAACTTTTGGTTACTACATTAGTATTTCTCGTGCTAAATCTGACCAAGTACCGGCTAATTACATCCGCAAGCAAACCCTGACTAATGAGGAACGTTACATTACCCCAGAGTTGAAAGAACGAGAAGCAAGGATTCTGACAGCGCGGGATGATTTAAATCAGTTGGAATATGAGATTTTTGTGGAGTTGCGAGAAGAGGTAGGTGAACAGGCTGAGGTCATTCGTAATTTATCGCGGGCGGTAGCAGCCGCAGATGTGTTGTGTGGTTTAGCTGAGTTGGCGGTACAGCAAGGTTACTGTCGTCCAGAGATGGTGACAGGGCGGGAAATTATGATTGTGGATGGTCGTCATCCGGTGGTGGAACAGTCTTTACCTGCGGGGTTTTTTGTTCCTAACTCAACACAGTTGGGGAGTAGTGAAGCAGAAAATACCCCGCTCCCCGATTTAGTGATTCTGACTGGGCCAAACGCTAGTGGTAAAAGTTGTTATTTGCGTCAGGTGGGGTTGATTCAGTTAATGGCGCAAATTGGTAGTTTTGTACCGGCGAAGTTTGCTAAATTGGGAGTGTGCGATCGCATTTTCACCCGTGTAGGTGCAGTAGATGATTTGGCCACTGGTCAATCTACTTTTATGGTGGAGATGAACGAGACAGCAAATATTCTCAATCATGCTACTTCTAGGTCACTAGTATTGTTAGATGAAATTGGCCGCGGAACGGCTACATTTGATGGACTTTCAATTGCTTGGGCGGTAGCAGAATACATAGCTGTAGAGATTCAGGCGCGGACAATTTTTGCTACTCATTACCATGAACTGAATGAACTAGCTAGCATTTTACCCAATGTTGCTAATTATCAAGTAACAGTGAAAGAATTACCCGACCAAATTATCTTTTTGCATCAAGTCCAACCAGGAGGTGCAGATAAATCCTATGGAATCGAAGCTGGACGGTTAGCGGGTTTACCAGCAGTTGTGATTCAAAGGGCAAAACAAGTCATGGAACAAATTGAGAAACACAGTAAAATTGCAATGGGCTTGCGTGAGGGACTGCAAGCAGATGATTAACTCCTAACTAAAACATTTTATAATCCTTGTATAGCCTCATCCTTCTAGGGTGTAGGCGCAACATATAAATTAGCAAACCACATCCGCCGACCTGCTGCGGTTAAGTTGGCTTCACAAACTTCAGTCAAACATACCAACTCATCGCCATTAATATGCCCAGGATTTCTTTGCTGAAAAAAATGAATATGTGGGTCAGTTAATCGTTCTAGAGGAATTTGATTTAATTTTTCCGATAAAACTTGCGGATGGGAAAAACGCACAACTCTTGTTTTTGAATCATAATTATCACCAAAGCGTTCTCTTGCTAAAAAATCTATTAAGCGAGAGATATTGTCAGGAGTTTTAACATCGTAATGCGGATAAAATGTTTGCCAAAATATTGGTAAAAAACGATAAGTCCGATAACCACCAGAAATTAATAACCAGTAGACTTTACCTTGTGAATATATTGAACTTAGTTGATTTACCGCGGCAATCCAACTGCGTGGTAAAGTGGAACTCGACCAGGCGCTAGGGTCAACAATTGTATCGCCTGAATATATCACACTAATTTTCTCACCTTCAAAGTCAGTATTGTAAATCAATATAGTGGAAAAACCTTTGATTATATGAGTGTCTTCCTCGTAGAGATAAAGTATCCAGTTTTTATTATTTAAATCTTGTTCAAATACATTATATGTAACGTTGGGGAAATGCTGATTAAGCAATTTAAACATAGCATAATTTTCGCCAATAGATAGTTCCTTGACAGGTAATAATCGACTTTTCATAGTGTGAAAATTATAGTTATCAGGACTTACGTAACCAACCACGTATTTTCGTCATTGCGACCGTAGGGAAGCAATCTCAAAGCCTTGATTTTCGTAGCGAGTGCGTAAGTACTAGTTATATCAAAATAAAAAAAATAATGTTTGGACTTTTTTATATAAATTTACAATCCAAAAAACTTAGTCCTGGGTAGAAAATCTTAAATTCCCATCGCTATTTAAATTTAAAGACGGTGGTTTAATATCTCCTAAACGTTGCCCTCGTGATAAAGCATAGTTAATGTAGGTATCCAGTGGATTTTTAACTCGCACCGTTTCTAATTGTCCTAATTGCCCTAATTTCCGCGCATATTGGTATTGAGGATTGGCTGTTAATGCCAAGTCTAATTGCAGTCCTTGATTTATAGCACTAGTAGCATCATATTTATCTGCATCTAGAAATAATACGTAATGTGGGTGAGGTTGTATTTGCGGTACAAGCATGGCAAAACCATGTTGTTTTCCTAAACACGATAATACAAATTCTTCTGTTAACTTTTCACCACACAAATCGCTGACTATTCCCCCACGTCCGACAAATTCTAACAAAGGTGTGGTATGAAACCAACCCTTAACTAATACCTTATCGCCTAAGTAATAGCGATATAATCCCGAATGAGTTGTGATGACGACTCGATATATTTCTCCGGTAATTAATTGATGACATAATCTCGGTTGTTCATTGACATCTAAAAATTCATAAAAGCTACTATTAATAGCTAGAACTGGTGCATTGCAACCCATCAAGGGAATACTGACAACTCCTTCTGTGGCTAAAAGCCCCTTACCTTGAATCAAAACATGGGGAAACAAATCTTGTAATTGATTAATAAATGCTTTGGCTGCTGCGTCAGTCCAACAGCTAATTAATGCTAATTTTGTCCAGATTTTCTGGGTGTTAATCACACCATTAACAGTTGCTTGTTTTAAAACTTCGGCTCGTTGTGGTAAAGGTGGTAAAAATGATGTCCTTTTACCTGTGGCAATGTCATTAATTAAATGCTCATAGTTTACTTGAATTTCATGGATGATTGGCAATAAAAAGGTGGGACTCCACACCGAAATAAAACTTAAATCTTCCGTGGCTAGTAAATATAAGGCTGTGAGATATCGCCATTCTTGGATATCACCAATCCTAGCCACTTCTGGTGGTACAGCTAACAAGTTGAGAATACTATCTTCTAACTCTTGACCAAAATAAGCAGCATCACTAATCAAGCCAATGGACATACCACTTGGGGTATGATTTGATTGACGAGTCACTGGACTAATTGCCCAATAGGTACGGCCTAATTTAATCTCTGGTTTTTGGTGTAATAAGTCGGCTATCCAAGGTAATATGGCTTGTTGAAATGCGGCTAAACCTGTGGCGGTATATGGTATTAATTTTGCTCCTTGAGTACTTCCACCAGTTGTTTCAAAGGCTACTGTTGTTTCATGGTAGAGGATTTGGGTTTTTCCTGCTGCTATTTGTTGAATATAAGGTGCTAAATCTGCATATTGATGAATGGGAACACGGGAAGCGTATTCTGCATAGTTAGTAATAGTGTTAAATTGATATTTTTTACCAAATTGAGTGTGACGATTTTGATAAATTATTTCTTTTAATTTTTCTGTCTGGGTATGTAGTGGGTTTTGGAGTTTTTGAATAAATTCTTCTCGTGATGGTGTGGTTTTGGTTTGGATTTTTTTCCAATTGTTAGAGATATTGGAAGTTTCCATAGCTAGAAATTTTCTATCAGTTATAGGAAATGGAGAGGACTAAAGTCCTCACTACGAACTTATTTATTTTTTAAACCAATGGGAGTTTCATCTTGACGTAGACTAGCACGTATAAACTGCCACAAAAAATTTAAATATGATTGGCAGGTAACGCGTCTATTAATTCGAGGAAGTATGATTTTATGGAGTTTGGGTAAATTGTAACTGGGAATATTAGGAAATAAATGATGTTCGAGATGAAAGTTTTCATGCACTAGCAAAAATTGCACGATGGGACTTGCTTCGATGCTACGACTGGCTAAAAATGGGTCTGTTGCATCGGTAATCCCATGCTGGGTTAAACCACGAATATTAATAGCAAAGTTAGTCAGAATAAATGGGACTATCCAAGTCATGAAAAAAAGTTTTAATGGTACAAATTGCCAAATAATTATATAAGTGACTATTAATAATAAGTATTCACTTACAACTTTGAGGCGTTCTTGGATGTTACCGTAACGCCAGGCTAAAGAAGGAACAAAAATCAAATATAGTATGGTTGCCCAGAGTAATCTGTTGTAGTGCAGTAACCAAATTAATTTGGCATTATTGGTATAATTGTGATAATCGTCAGGGTCGTTTTCATTCCCCAAATGTTCGTGATGACGCAAGTGCATTAAACGATAGGCACTAAATGATACAAAGCCGGCAATTGCCATCACAATAGCAACTAAATCATTCAACCATTTTGAGGGAAATAATATATCGTGTACGCCTTCATGAATGAGTAAAAACATGGCGTTCATACCTAAAGCAACAAGTATGACCCCTAAGCAGTATTCTACAGTGGTGAAATTCCATCCTAAGCCTTGAGTATAAGCGTTGACTTCTACAGCAACGCCAACTACCGCCATAAGAGGAAATATTAAATATAAAAAATGATGCCAAGGATTACTTTTTTGTAAAGCCCTAATTTCTGACTCAATACCGACAGATACAATTTTTCGCGCTTCAATTGTTGTTAATTTCTGCTGGGAGTTGATATTCATAAAGCCATTTTCTTGCAAATATGAGTTGTTGGGTAGTTAATGCCATAATTACTAACCAGGTTATCAGCATGATTCCTTGATACTCTGGTTTGCCTGGGACAAAGTATACTGCTCCAGTATCAGAATGCACATTACTTAACATATAATATGCAAAGTAAGCTTCTATTAAAAACATCACTCCCATAATCCGGAAGTTCCAGGAAACTGCTTTATCAATTTCTGTTTCTGGTGTGGTTGTGAATATCAATGCCAAAATCAAGAAGGCACTAAAGAAGTCATGGGCAATGCCGTAATATGGATGCCAGTTATGACTAAAGTACATCATGGCTAATTCTATGACGGCTCTTAGTGCCATGTTGCACCAAGTAATCCAGTATAATCTTCGCCATTGACTGGATATGCGGTTATCTATACCAATCAAAAGTGGCAAAAAATACCAGAACCATAGCGCATAACCTAGCCAAAAAACTTTAGGTAAAGCGATGGAACCGCCTAAACCGTGGTGTGAGTTTTGTAAGTTATAAAAAATGGCCCCACTTGTTGTGAGGGTAATGATGATGAGGTAGTACAGTATTTTTAGCATAACGAACCACAGAGGACGCAAAAAACACGGAGGAAGAAAGATTTTACAACATCATATCAACATGATGTTCTATACCTACGGGGGGTGGTGGTGAATCGCTGTTTTCGTTACATTGATTGCTTTGTCGCCATTTGAGGATGTAGGGTAAAAGTAAGTCGGCAGGAGTGAATTTATAGTTGGTTTGCAAAAAGCGATTGATATTTGCTTGCTGTAAGTTCAACATTTTTACGTCTTGTTGAATAATGAAGCGTGATAAAGGTGCAAAAAAGAGTTTGATGAACCAGCCTATGGGTTGTACGCGAAAGGTGATGACGGTGTAGACTTCGGTGGTGCGATCGCCTATAGGTGTACAAGAGGAAGTGATAATATAATGACGCTGGTCGGAAAAGATGTAGTCAACTCGGCTGGTAGCTGGGGCGATAAAACGGTCTGTATGTTGTAGTTGAGTGTGTTTTTGACTTAATAGCCACCAAACTATGGCGCTTTCGCGTGGTTCTTCAAAGTATTCGGCTACAGCACCATCTTCTAATGTTTTTACAATCGCTTTGATGGGTTTGGCTTTGGGTGTGCGAAACCAAAAGCGATGGACAAAGGTTGCGTGGGGACAGTCGAGAAAGTTTTCTAAGCAGATGTCAATGGGTGCGAGAAATCGGGTTTTCATGCGAAAGCTTGTCCAGCCTGGCGCATCTAAATAAGGGAATTTTACTGGCTGGGGGGTAGCGGGGGTGTCGGCTAAACATACCCACACATAGCCATCTTGTTCTAAGCAATGGTATTTTTTGATGTGTAAGTTACTGGCAAGTTTACAGTCTGGGGGTAAGGCGGGAATTTTTTTGACTGTACCCTCAGTGTCATATTGCCAACCATGATAAGGACATTGGATATGTTCTTGGCAAATTTTTCCCGCAGAAAGAGGTGCGTGGCGATGGGCGCATCTATCTTCTAGGGCGGCTATTTTATTGGATGCGGTGCGGAAGATGACAAGGGGAAGTGATGCAATTGTGATTGAGAGTGGTTTGTGTTTGAGTTCTGGGGAACTACAGGCTATGTACCAGTAGCGATGTCCTATGAACATTTTTTTGTGTGGTTTTAAATATGAATTAGTTTCACGCAAAGACGCAAAGGCACAAAGAATAGAAGATACTCTAATTTTTATCTTTGCGGTTAGTTTTTCTTATTTGGCTGGACTAAATGATGATATTGATTAATCTGTAATTGCCGATATTGAGTATTTTTGTCTCCACACCAATGTATTTCTACGGGAATTGTCTGTTGTGGAAAATTACCTAAACCAAATAATAGTCGTTTATCGCCTTGGGCGGAAAATCCATTTGATGCTTGGACTTCGCGTAGTTGATTATCTATGATTACTTGTGTTCCTATAGCATCACGATTACAAGTTGTGCTATTACCTGCTAAATCTAAACCCAGCCATGATTTTGGTGCTGCATCATTACGGTAAATTGATACTGGGTCAAATTGATGTGTGACTAATGCGTCTAAATCACCATCGTTATCTAAATCTGTTAATGCAATACCTCTGGAGTTACCAAGTTGTTTCCAGCCTACTTGAGATGCAACATCAACAAAACGTTGGCCTTGATTGAGATATACTCGGTTTTGTTCATAGGGGAAAATACATCTATCGCGTAAATCAGCCCATCTGTCTGCATAGCCGTGGATATCTGGCCCTGTTAAGGCTATTTGCGAGTTCCAATACCAAAAATCAGCGCATTTTCTGTCTGATGCAGAATTTTGGAAATAATGAGGTGTGGTGATTTTCCATTTTAATCTTTGATTTCTGGTTTCTGGTAGTGGGCGATCGTAACTATTATCTACCATGCCGTTGGCTTGCAGAATATCTAATTTACCATCTCTATCTAAATCACCCATTGCGCCACCCCAACCAAAACGATTTTCGTTGAGGACGTTGTGTTTCATGGCTGTGTCGGTAAATGCTTGTTCACCAATTTTATCTACGTTTCCGCTATTCATCCACAGTAAACTACCTTCGGCTTGCAGTTTTTCATGGACGTTGGAAACATAAATATCTAATTGTCCATTATTATCGACATCTCCTAAAGACGCATTCATGCCTTTATAGGTGTCATGGCTGATTTTTCCTACTAATTTACCTCGGACAAGATTAAATTTTTCACCTTGTTGATTAATATATAGTTGGTCGGGTCCAAAATCGTTTGCTAAATATAAATCTGTCCAGCCATCGCCGTTTAAATCTCCTGTACCTATATCTAATGTCCAGCGATGTCCATCGAGTCCCAAGGCTTTGATATCTTGTTTTTCTAGTTTGTCACCTGTGTTGAGATAAAATAAGTTTTCCCCTCCATTATCGGCATCATGCCAAGTGCGATGCATGACATTTGTCATCCGGCGGTCGTTGTCATATTCTGGTTGGGGTAACTTAAAAATATTAAAGTAAGTTGGTTTTTCATAACCTGGCAATAATGGATTCATGGCATTACCCACCATTAAATCTAATTTGCCATCTTTATTTATATCTACAGCATTAGCAGTCAAACTAATTGTATATTCGTCCATACCCATTTCTGGAGAAACATCAACAAATTTAGGTAGACAAAGCTTTTGGTTAACTGGACATTCTTCTCGTAAGCGATTTTGCAATAAGCGGGATTTACCATAACCAACTGACAATAATAAATCAGCATCGCTATCGTTATCATAATCCCACCATAAAGCACCTGACGGTAAGCCGTAGATTTCTTGATGATTGATTAATTCATCTAAAGCGGGAATTGGTAATCTAGTAAATTTAAAATTACCTTGGTTGAGATATAAAGCCGCGCGATCGCTGTTATCTTTAAGAGGATAAGTTAAAAATATATCTTGCAATCCATCTTGATTAACATCGGCTACAGCTACCGCATCACCAACCGATAATAACCATTTCCCAATATGCTGTAATTTGGGGTCTACTTGTTCTAATATTTTGCTTTTGTGGGTAGAGATTCCCACGTCTTTTGCGGCAATTTCTTCAAAGGTGAAATCTGGTTGAATAATATCTTTAGCTGTAACTAATTGTTGATATCCCCAAAATCCAGTCGTACCTATAAAGGCGATTAAAGTCCAGCGATAAACAGGATTAAATATTTGATTAATATCTAATTGATGTACTTCTTTAATTTGTTGCAATTTCAACCAAACTAAACGCCCACTAAAGTAGATAAATCCGGCAAAAAAGAATGTTGATAGACTTTCAAATTTATGTAAATACAAATCCATGAGGACAATAATCAACGACATCCAAATTTGCCCTTTTTTACTATTAGGCGATGTCGCTGGGTCGGTAATCATGAAAAATGTGAATAAATAAAAAGCTGGGGAAGATAACGCCCCCATAACAATGGTTTCTGGTGGTACTAAATGCTGCATTAAATAAGCACGGATGCCTAATTGTAAGGCGTAAAATCCTAAAAAAGATACAATTAAAGCTGTGCGATTAATGCGTAAAGCAAATAGTAATAAAGCGGCTGTAATAATAAAGATAACAATGGCAATAGAACCACCCCATTGATAAGCAGGTGCAGCACTAATTAAACCATTGCCTAATAATAAACTAGCAGTAATACCAAATAATGCTGGATTATAAATATGTCTACCTTTAGCTGTAAACAAATATTTCGAGGAGATAGCAAAGAAAACAGGTACTAATGGTAGCCAAGAATTATGAGCAAAATTAGTTAAAATACTTAACGAGCAACCTGTAATAGTTGCACTTAAAGGAAATAATAACTGGCGTTGTTTAAATAGCCAGTGGAATACCATATCAAAGAAACAAGCTGAACTAATAATTAATAAAATTTGTGAGGGAGAACGATTAAAACCTAAAACTGTAATTCCTAGAATAATATAAGTACTTAATATACCTAAAATTGCTAATCTAGGGTCAGATAAACTTGGTTTACGTTCCCATTGCCAATGAAAGAGGGAATTTTCTAATTTAATTGTACTAATACTCATACCGCACCTATTTCTACAAAAGGCACTCGTCCATCAACTTGATGAAACGATGCTGCACCATCTGGATAATGAATAACAAATAGTCTGCCACCGGCCTCAATTCTTCGGTATTCCTTAAGAACTGATGTCAGAGGATCATTTTCGTGTAACCCTGCTATAAAGTAATGCCAGGGGCCTTGATAACGATCGCGGTATAATTGCCGCAGTAAAGCCCGAAATATCTCAGGGTTATTGTCTGCGATCGCCACAAATGCTAAATAAAAGTAAGGAACCATCGCACCCGGAGATGGTAAGGGTTTCAACGGTGTGACTTGGGCTAGTAAATTGTAAAAAAACCGCATCCTAGCAAATTGGGGACTGTAGCTTTCTATATGAGTTTGACGGAAGGTGTGTTGTTCCCAAACAGCCATAATTCCTACTAATTGATTGTTACGAATTGCTAAGTAAAAATCTTCTGCTTTGAGTCCTTGTAGGCGGCTACTGTGAAAATCAGCAATATCGTAATCAGGTGCAAATTGTTTTTGCGATCGCCATTTTCGCACAAATGCCAAAATCTCAGGTAACATCTCTGGTTTTCCCCGTTGAAAACTTACCCCCGTCAACTTAATGTCTGATTTGGGTAAATCTAGATGTATAGCTGGTGAATAAATCCGCCCCATATCATGATATTGCGGTAAACCTGCTCTTCCACCTGTTAAATTTTGTATTGCTTGTACATTGTCTTCTAAAATTAGAGAAATATATAAAGGTACAGGATTTTCCTGGTGCAATTTTTGTAAATATTTGTATCCCCGTGCCAACAAAGTTCCCCGGCGATAATTTGGATGTACACGTAAGTCTGCTAAATATCCCAGTTTTTCTAATTCACCATTAATAAATGCGCGATTAATTAGGCGACTACCTAAAGCAATAATCTCACCAGTTTGATTATGAGTACATTTAATTACTTGGACAGTTTCACCTTGGACTTGACAACCAGCAAAATAATTTGGTTCACGGCGAAAGCTAACACAAATATTGCCTTCCATTCTATCAGCAGCCATCCGCTGGCGAAGTGAAGCATCATCTAATACGGTGGCCAAGGCAAATTCAAATTGACTCATGTAGTGAAATTAATTTAATACAATTAAAGTTTGTAGTCAGTGGCTCTAGCAATTTAAAAACTTGCAAGAGTTCTAATTAAGCCCTCACTAAAAACAAAGATTTATTTTACATTTAATGTGGTTTGTAATTTTAGCGCTCTTTTTATTCCTCTACGTGATGTTAGACGGATTCGATTTGGGGGTAGGGGGCAGGGGAGAACAACCATCTACAAGGAGAAGAGCCAGTGTTGTCTTGGCTTGTAGCCAAGGGTGAGCAAGGGAGCTATCGCCCACAATTCCACTCGGCTTTAAACCTTATCTTTTGGTAAAGCTTAAAAAATTATTGAGCAATATAAAATCACGGAACGTAGCCAAGCGATCGCCTGACCTCGCACTACTCATCTACAATAAAGATAGACTTTGTTGAGATTTGTATAGTTAGGGGTTAAGCTGTCATGGCTCCCGCCGTTTTAATTGAAAATCTAAAAAAGAGCTACGGTACGGTAGTCGCCGTCAAAGACGTATCCTTCCAGGTAGAACCAGGAGAAATCTTTGGTTTACTCGGCCCTAACGGTGCTGGGAAAACTACGACTTTACGTGCTTTATGTACTCTGACTACACCGGATGCTGGCAAAATCGAAGTATCTGGTATTTCGGTGATAGATAAACCCAGAATCGCCAGACAAAAGCTGGGCTATGTAGCTCAGGAAGTCGCATTAGATAAGGTACTCACTGGATGTGAATTGCTGCAACTGCAAGCGGCACTCTATCATATTCCAGGAGCAGTAGCCAAACAGCGTATTGACATGGTACTCGATTTACTCGGTTTGCAGGAATACGCTCATAAAAAGACAGGAACCTACTCTGGCGGTTTACGCAAGCGCCTTGACTTAGCTGCTGGTTTACTCCATGCACCAGATGTTTTGGTGTTGGATGAGCCAACAGTGGGTCTTGACATAGAAAGCCGTTTTGTGGTATGGGATTTTCTGCGTCAACTGCGTGCCTCTGGGACAACAGTACTGATTACCAGCCATTATTTAGAAGAGATTGACGCCTTAGCCGATCGCGTGGCGATTATTGATCGTGGAACCGTGATTGCAGCTGGCACACCTTCACAATTAAAAGATCAAGTAGGGGGCGATCGCATCACCTTGCGAATCCGCGAATTTTCTCCACTAGAAGAAGCCGAAAAAGCCAAACACCTGTTGCACGATTTACCGTTTGTACAAGAAATAATCATCAACAGCGCCCAAGGTAATTCCCTCAACTTAGTGGTGACACCGCAAAACGATGCCCTAATTAGCATCCAGCAATCCCTAAACACCGTTGGTTTGCCCATATTTGGCATTGCCCAATCTCGCCCCAGCCTAGATGACGTTTACCTCGCCGCCACCGGGCGCACCTTGTTGGATGCAGAATTAGCCGCAGTTGCTAATCGTGATCCCAAAGCAGAGAAAAAACAAAATATGAGATAGAGGCGCTTAGGCTAGAGGCTAGAGGCTAGAGGCTAGAGTAATTTTCTCCTGATCTCCCCATCCCCCCATCCCCCCATCC